>JAYVQV010000343.1:0-6271 GCA_043776855.1 Limisphaerales bacterium
GTGTCGAACTTCAAGCCACAGGGCGAATTGAATTGTGCGTTGGTGCCAGTGCCATTCGCGCTGCCCCAGACTTGTGGATTGCCCGCGAACGTCGTCACCACGCCGCCAGAGATTTTACGGATGCAATGATTGCCGCTGTCCGCCACGAAAACATTTCCATTCGTCCAAATCGCGATGCCCAGCGGCGAGTTGAACAGCGCACTGCCGCCCGCGCCATCGAGAAAACCGCCCGTGCCGACGATTCCGGCGAAAGTCGTGACGCTGCCTGCCGCTGTGATTTTGCGGATGGTGTTGTTGCCCGTGTCGCTGACGAAAAGATTTCCGCTGCCGTCAAACGCCAGCCCGCACGGCGTGTTGAAAGTGGCGTTGGTTCCCGTGTTGTTGGCGGCTCCAGAAATTCCCAACTTGCCCGCGAACGTCGTGGCCACGCCGTTCGTCGTGACTTTGCGGATGGCGTGATTGCGCGAGTCGGCGATGAAATAATTTCCGCCCGCGTCCATCGCAATGGCCGCCGGATCGCTGAAGAGCGCGTTCGTGCCGCTGCCATTCGCCGCGCCACTGACCTGCACCTGCCCCGCGAGCGTGGTGACGGCGTCCTGCGCGTGGAGCGGGGCGGCTGAAAGCAAAAATCCCGTGGCAGCCGACGTAAGGAGGCTCAAACTAATCCTGATCCATGCCGTTGAATTGGGGAGCGCGCCCGCCTCGGGCAGACGAAAACCAAACACGAATCGGTTGGCCTTCGGGCGTTCGGGTTCGGCGCGAGGGCGCGCCGAACTACAGCCGGGGCGGCTGCGCTCCCCATTTTCTACGGCATGGTTTCGGCTAATCCGGGCGGCTAAAGTTAGAGCCTCCTTACGTCGGCTGCTACGGATAAAGTTGGACGCGGCAGTTCTCATTGGCCTCGGCGCATCAGGCGTTCGTTCTCGACCGGCGCGGGTGTGGTTTCAACTTCCGGCGATTTGAATTCCGCCGTTGGCTTCAGTTCGTCACCGCCGCGCGTCTCCAATTTTCCGGCGCGCGTGAAAACATTTTCCACGGAATAAACTTCGCCGTCGCGCTCGTAGAATTTCTTCATCTCGGCAAGGTTGAACGGCCGCGAGCCTTTGCGGCCAAACACGACGGTCTGATTTCCGCTTTCGTCCACCACGCGGTCGCGGTCGAGGCCGCGGCCAACGGCCACGGCGGGTTCGTGTGTCGGGAATGACGCGATGAGTTTTGGATTCGGCGCGGGGCTGAATCCCATGTGGCCGGGAACATTTTCCGGCGAGATCATCTGGAAAATTTTCAGGCCGTTTTTGCCATCGGCCACGAGCGCGAACATTGAGGCGTTCACCGAGCCGATCTGCACGGCGCGGGTGTCGTTCAATTTGCCGTCGGCGTTGTAGAGGCGTTCGAGCTTGGGTTTTTCAGGATTGGAAATGTCAATGAACGCCAGCCCATCCGCGCCATCGGCGACGTAGGCGTAAGTGCGCGCGAGATAAAAACGCTGCGCGTGTTTCAGCGGCACGAACGCGCCGGGGATCAGCTTGGGCTTGGTCGGGTCAGTGATGTCGAGGACTTTGAAACCTTCGTCGTCCGTCACGAAGGCGTAGCGGAACTGCACGCCGACGGCGCGCGGATTTTTCAGGCCGGTAGCGGCAGGCATCCAGCCTGCCGTAGAGGGCGGCATCTTGCCGCCCGGATTGGCGTCCGAATCGAGTGAGGCTTCAGCATTGTCAGGTCGCTTGACAATTCCCGCGTTCGTTCCGCCGGGCTGGAAGCCCGGCTCTACGGCAGGCAGGATGCCTGCCGCTACGCTCGGCAGTTCGCCGACAAGCATCGGCGCTTCGAGCGCGTCGTTGCGGAGACCGACGACGAACAATCCGTTTTTGCCGACGACATAAAGATTCGTTCCCGCCATGAACGAGTGCATCGCGCCCGTGAGTTTTCCATCCGGGTTGAAGCGAACGATTTTCTCTTTGTCGAAAAAGTTGTTGTCGGGATTGCCATCGAGCAGCGTGCCAACTGTGACCATGACGAGGCCTTCCTCGCGGTCGGTGACGAACACCCACGCGTAGAGCGGGCTGACGGCTTGCTCCTTGTTTTCCGGTTTGCGCGAGCGCAACGGATCCACGCCCAGCGTGCTGGGCAGCGTCACACTTGTCGCGTATTTGGTTTTAACGTAAGTGCGCTGGCCCAGCGGCGAGAACGGCGCGCTGGTGATGCGTTCGGAGAAACCTTTCTGGTCAATGTTCGCGACATCGAACACTTCAAAGCCGCCTTCGCCGTTCGCGGTGTAGAGATATTCGCCGCGCTGGATGAGATCGAGAATCTCGTCGCCGTGGTGATGATGCGCTTCCTTTAATTCGCTGTGATCCTGCTCCACGAATTTCTTGTAGTTGTCGGGATACGCGATCTTGTGGAGATGACTGCCGAACGCGGCTTGTGGCTCTTCTTGCTCCGTCCAAACGACCGCTTCAAATCCGCCTTTGCCGAGGCCGACGAAGGCGTAGCGCCCGAAGAAATTCACCGTGCCGGTGCCGAAGCCGAGCAGCGATGTGAGCCACGCATTGTTGTCGTTGGATTTTGCGACGTGGCAGTCCTCGCAATTTTTTGTCGTGCCTTTGCCGCTGGTCGTGTGCGGCAAGTGCGGATTGTAAGCCTGACCGCTGTAACCTTCCGCGCTGATGGTCTGCTGCTGCGAATAGACCCACTCGCGATTCGCGTTCTGCGAACTCACGATGACGGCGCTGGACGAACGGAGCACCGCGAGACGATTGCTCTTGTAGCTCGCATCCACGCCGAGTTGGAAAACATCGTCGCGCACGACCTGCGGATTGTAGCTGGTGAAATTGCGCGTGGTCGTGCCTTCAAATTTATTTGCGGCGACGCGCTGGTTCGCGCGCATCGGCAAGTGGCAGCCGAAGCACGAAGTCGCCCATGACGAATGGCAGACTTGGCAACCGACGTTGGAATTGTCGTGCGCGAGATCGCGGGCGCAAAGTAGCGCAGGCGTCTCGCCTGCGACCGGCTCCGAAGACACCGCGCCAAGTTTGTTTGACTGCTCGCGCTGTTGCGCTCGCTTCGCAGGCGAGACGCCTGCGCTACTTTGGCCCGGCACATCACCCCAATTTTTTCCGTCGCGGCGAAGCGTTTTTGCGTAGGCCGACTTGGCGTTGTAGTGCGATGACGCCGGATCAACCGTGTCCATCGTCTGCGGCACTTCCCAGATCAAGTCGGGCGACATGGATGAACGTTGGAATAATTTTTTGCCCTGCCAAAAAAAGCGCGGGCCGAACGCGGTGTTGTTCGCGCGCAAATCCACGCCGGCGATGTTCGTGCCGGTGAAAATGCCGCCGCTGCCGCTGGTGATGAGCGTCGGGCGTTTCGCAATCGTGCCGTGACAATCAATGCACTCGATGGTCGTCGCGGCGCGCGGTTCACCGTAGAGCAGGCCGTTGCCATGAACGTCCACTTCGAAGTGGCAATCGGCGCATTGCATCCCGTGCGCGAGATGTTCGTCCTTCAAGTGAATCGCCTTCGCGAACTTCTGCGGGTCATCGTGTGGAATAATTTTTTCATCGCGGTCGCGGAGATTGCCTTCACGGTCGTGTTTGAAGACGGCGCGGAAAATCCAGCCGTGGCCGTGGTAATCGGCGAACTGCGTCTCCTTCAGCTTCGGATTTAGCTCGGAAACTTTTTCCAGAAAATCCAAATCGCTCCACAAACCGCGCGCGGCGGCGGCTTCGGGATTATCGCGCAAAGATTTCACTAATTCCTCTGGCGTCGGATTTTTTTGCTTGGCCGGATACATGAATTCGCCGTCGCTTTCCTGATCCCACCAAGTGTAACCGAGATACGGATTCACAAATAAATTTCCCTGGTGCATGTGACAGTTCATGCACTGTGCCGTTGGAATCGCGCGCGTGAACTGATGCTTGATGGGATGGCCGCGCTCGTCTTTGCGGATGGCTTTGTCGGCGGAAAAACTCAAACCTTGGTTGCCATATTTCGCATACCAGCCGGAGTGCGACGGCGAGCGGTCGTTCGCATAAACGACGTGACACGCCGTGCAGCCGCTGCTGCGATAATCGCCGGGATGATTATTCGAGCCCATGAAATCAAGCAGCGGGTCGTTGAGTCGCGTCTTCTGCAAATTCAGATACACGGGATCAATGCGGTTCAACGTGCCGAGGCCGCGTTCGCTCAAGCGGCGCAGCGGTTTGCCCGGCGGCTCGGCGGCATCAGGCAATCCAAGTTGCAACTGTTTCTCACCGCCGCGCTCGAAGATGCGGAGAATGTTGCTGGGCGGAATGATTTCAAAACGCGGGAGCGGATCTATGAACGGCAAAATTCCCCAGCGGTCCGTCATCTCCGGCGTGACGGGAACGGGACTTTCCAAACGCAACGCGGTTCCGTCCGCACCGTAAGCCTGACCGAAGCGATAATTTTTCGCGTTGTGCGCGCCGTTGTTGTAGAGCGCCGCACCCCAGAGCATCGCGCCGTGGCGCATCATACTGTGGCCGACGTTATTCACGATGTTCGCGTGACACGGTGCGCAGGTTTCTTCGACGATCCGCAAATCGCCAGGGTTCACGAACTTGATGAACTCGCGCGATTCGTGATTGAGCAGCACGGAGGAATCGTTCGGATTCGCGGAGCTTTGCCAGAACACCGGATTGCGCGGCGCGACGTGCGCCTGCGTTTGCTTGAGGCCGGTCGCGGCGTTGCCGCCGTGGCAATCCGTGCAGCCGAGCACGACATTCGGCGACGTGTGCATCGGCTCGCTGCCTTTGTGACATTCGAGGCAGCCGACGGATTTTTTATCGGCGGCGAGTTGCGACTGATCCACCCAGTTTGGTTTTGGCAAGGCGTGCGCGAGATCGGGTGGGAGATTTTTAGGAACGGAAATTTCCGGGCCGGAGCCGTCGCCTTGCGCCAAAGCTGGTAGTGCAAATGCCAGAATTGCCAGAAACAAAACGCTGTTCAATGTGCTGGCCAGCAAGTTTTGTTTTACGCTCGCCCTCACCCCAACCCTCTCCCCCGGGGAGAAGGAGCGACAATTCACGTCGCTCAAAAACTTGTTTGCCTCGGTTGCAGTCGCCGATTTTTTTTTATTCGAAGCAAAGAACACACTGCGACCCGCTGCATCCCCCTCGCCTAGACGTGGCGCGCGGTTCTCCCTCGCCTTGGAGGAGCGGGCCGGGGTGAGGACGGTCGTTAAAACTAATTCTGTATTCAGGCCAGAGTGCGGGTTGGCGTGAAATAGTTTACACCACATGGATAAATTTTTTTTCGCCTTCATGTTTCAATACGTGAATGTGACTGCAATCAAACCGCTGTAAAGAAAATCATCCACCGCGCCGGTGCGGTCGGTGCGGTCGAAGCCGGGAACCGGATTGGTGCTGGTCTTGTAAATGTCTTTGTAGCCCTGGCCGGGAATCAGTGCGCCGAAGCCGGCAGAGAAAATGATGTTGTCCGTCAGCAGCGGGCGATACTGGATGCCGAGGCTCAAATCCCAGCCGACTTCGCCATCCACTTTGTCCGTGAGCAGCGCGGTCTTGAGCGCGTCGGTCTCGGCGAAGCGGATGTAGTTCGCGTTGAGAAAAGCCCGCAGCTTCGGCGTCACGTCAAACTCCGCGCCAAGGCCGAAAATGAAAACGCCGGGGTTCACGAAGTTCGCCTGCCCTTCCGTTTTGCTCGTTCGCAGATTGGGAACGAGGCTGCTCGGCGTTTTCAAATTCACCAGCGTGCCGCCGAGATTAAATCCTTGCCGGTTCCAAAAGCTAAATGGCCCGCCGGTGAAATTGGGATTGTCCACAATGGTATCAAAGCCGCGTGCGGTTCCGTCCGTCGCGTTGTCATCGCCGGACGCGTAGAGGAAGGAAAATTTGTAACGCGCCCAGTCGCGGTCGTAGGAAATTTCCAGCGCCGCCATCTGCGCGTTGATGTCCACGCCGTGACCCGCGAGGCCGTTGAACTCGTCGCGGCCGAGCGCCTGATAAAATTGATGCGACACATTGAAGCGCCCGATGTGGCCGTCGCCGCCCCAGCCGAGATACGCCACGTTCACGTCGTGCGCGCGCACCGTGCCGATGGGCGCGGGCCGCGCGATGTGCCCGCCCCGATCATAGTGGATGCCGCCGTGATCGAAGTTGGCGAGGATGCTCCACTCCGCCGTGTAACCTTTCCAAATAAAATCCTGCCGATACAGATTGGCGACGAAAACTTCCTGATTGCGCGCATCAAAAGTATTCAGTTCTGAATATGTATCTTTCTCGCGCATCGAGAA
>JAYVQV010000344.1:0-6271 GCA_043776855.1 Limisphaerales bacterium
AGGCGGGACGCCTGTGCTACAAAGGCGGCGAAGCCGCCGCCCAAAGTAGCGCAGGCGTCCCGCCTGCTGCTGGGTTAAGGACAGTGTCAAGATGCACCCCAGCCGTCTGGCCGCATGAATATGCGATGGATTCGCCGTGCCGATTTGATAGCGTGATGCACGCATGAAAACGAAAATTTTATTTGCAACCGGTATTGTCGTCATATCATTTGGTCTTTCCGCGCTGGCGACGAACTACGCGGGCAACGGCAACTCCGGTTTCGGCGGCCCGATTGGCCAGAGCGGCGCGAGCGGCCTGACCTTGACGGACAACGGCACAACCCTTTTCGGCACCTTCAACAAAGGCCCGAACGGTTTTAACGACGTGCTGGTCATTTATCTTGATTCGACTGGCGGCGGATTTTCCACCACGTCCGGTTTCAGCGACAACGCCGACCCTTTGCGCAAGGCCATTTCCGGTTTTGACGGCGGCGTCAACCGCAGCATGATGACCTTCATGGCCGGGTTTTCGCCTGACTACGCGCTCGCCCTCGGGCCGAGCAGCGACAACTTCGGCGGTCTGTGGCAACTGGCCAACGGCGGCAGCAACAGCCTCGGATTTGTTTCCAGTGCGAGCTTAAGCCCGACTGGAACGCCGTCCTCCGCGACCTACACTTTTTCCATCAGCCTCGCCTCGATTGGCGTGACGCCCGGCAACAGCTTTGGATTGTTCGGCACCTATACCTCGAACAGCGGCTTTCGTTCCGATGAAGCGCTGGCTGGCAACGCCACCGGCACGCAGGGTTGGAACGCCTTCACACAAACCAGCTTTGGCACCTACACCGTCGCCCCCGTGCCGGAACCGACGACGCTCGCGCTGGCCGGCTCCGGCCTCGCCCTGCTCGCCGCGCTCCGCCGTCGCCGCTGAAATTTTCGCAATTAAAACCCAGCCCCGGATTCGTCCGGGGCTTTTTTATTGGAACCGCGGCGGTGCTATAGTAATTCAAATTATCATTGGCGCACGGCGCGGCATTTTCTCCCTCTCCCCCAAGGGGGAGAGGGAATCGGAATCCACAAATCACATCGCGTGCCGATGTTAAGTTGAACTGCTATAACACCGCCGGTTCGGCCTGCGCCTCGCTCAACGCGGCGCGCAAAATTTTTTCCGCCGTCGGTAGCGCAACGGCCAGACCGGAAAAATTTTCGTTGAGCCGGCGCACCGTTTCCGCCGCCGACACGCCGAGCAGTCGCTGATACCAGCCAATGAAAGCGCGGCTGCATTGCTCCTCCTCCGCCAGTGAACCGGGCGCAGGTAATTTTTTCCCAAAAGCCAACTGGCACACGCACAGCGCGGCCAGCGAACGCGGCAGCCGGTCTTTTTCCCAGACGCCAGCCCACAACGGCGCGGCTTCGGAAATGTTTCCCGTGAGCAACCATGCCTCGGCGCGGTTTGATTTCACCACCACATCTTCCGGCAACTTTTCCAGCGCCGCACCTGTCCAGTCGAGCGCAAACTCCAGCAACTCCGGTTGCGCCAATGCGAGTTGTCCGCCGAGCCGCCACGCCAGCGCGAACGTCGCATCGGCCGTGATGGCGGCGTGCAATTCTTTCAAGGCATCCACCGCGCGGTTTTGTTCGGCGAGAAATTTGGCGAAGTCCACGCGCGCTTCGTTGGCGCGACCGTTCGCGGCGACGGCTTCGGTGAAAGATTTTTCCGCGTCCGCCGCCTCGCCCGTCCGCAACTGGCAGAGCGCGAGGCAATGCCACGGTGCGGCGGTGCGGATGTCCACGTTGATCGGCGTGAGCGCGAGCAACGACCGCTTGGCGATGCACTCGCGCATTTGTTGGGCGGCTTCGGAATATTTTTTAAGCTCGAATAACGACAGCCCCAACGCGAGATGCAATGAGGCGTTCAGGCCGCCGTGGTTTTTTGCGAGCGGCGAATTTAGCACGCGCACGACTTCCTCGTGGCCGCGCACTTTGTAGAGCTGGCTGGTGAATTGCGTGAGCAGCGCCTCGCGCAACTCCGGCACGATCTCCGTGGTTTGCGCCGACATCAACGCGAACGCCTCGCGGTATTTCTCGATGCCGCCGCGCAAGTCGTCCGAACGCACGAGTTCGAGGCCGAGGTTCATCAGCAAGTTCGCGTCCGCCGGATTTTCCGCGAGCGCCGCGCGGAGCAATTTCAGATTGCGCTCCACCTTGTTGCGGTCGCGCACGAGTTCCTTCGTGTAGCCGTGGTGCAAAATTTCCGCCGTGCCGAGCGCGGTGCTCATGCCCCACGTTTTGCCAAGCGGCAGCAGGCTGGGAAAAACTTGTTCGTGAATCCGTCCGTGAAAAAATACGCCGGGCGCATTGCGGAACAGGCGCGGAATAAAACTGCGGCCTTCGTTCTCCTGCCCGGCGTTGACGAGCGGCAGACGAAAACCGAGCACCTCGGCGTTCGTGATGTCCGTGAGCAATTTCGCGTGCTGCGCGGCGGTCAGTTCTTCGTCGGCATCGAGCACCAAGACCCAGTCGCCGATGGCGTGCTCCAGCGCGGCATTGCGCGCGGCGGCAAAATCATCGCACCACGCAAACGCAAAAACTTCCGCGCCGAACGCCTTCGCGATTTCCACCGTGCGATCCGTCGAGCCGGTGTCCACCACGACAATCTGCGCCGCGAGGCCGTGGACGGATTTCAGGCAGGCCGCGAGAAATTTCTCCTCGTTCTTCGTGATGAGGCAAACGCTGATGCGTGACGAGTGACGGGTGACGAGTGATGCGTCGGCCCAGCATTGCTTCGTGCCGCCGCTGAATTTCTGTTTCAGGAATTTTTTCGCCGGTTCAAAACCCGGTGCGAGCGCGCGGGCGTGTTCGGCGCACTGCTTGGCGCTGGCGGAATCGCCAGCCGCGAGCGCCGTCTCCGCGAGCAGCAGGAAGGCTGCGGGATGAAATGGCCGCTGCGCGCTGGCCGCGACCGCCGCGTTCCACGCGCCGTCGAAATTTTTCTGCGCGAACAATTCCCGCGCCTCGTCCAGCCGCCCAATCCGGGCGACCGCCGGAGCGCCGAGCACCCGCTCGGCGCGTTGATGCGAAAGATTTGAACTCGCCGAGCTGGTGCTCGGCGCTCCAAATTTCTCGGCGAGTTCCTTCAACCGATGCGCCACCGCCGCCGCGATGTCGTTCCAATCAAACCGCCGCTCCACGATGCCGCGACCGGCAGCGCCGCGCTGGCGGCAGTCATCGGGATGCGCGGCGGCGTATTTCATCAATGCGCCAAACTGCGGCTTGCTCGGTTCGCGCAGCCAGCCGTTTTTCACCAGTTCGATTTCACCAAGCCGATTGCCGATGTGAACGCCGTGGCTCGGAATTTTCCAGCCCGCCTCGTTCGCGACAAAACTGTCCGTCGCGCCGCCCGCCGTCACGATGACCGGCAGGCCGCAACTCATCGCCTCCAGCACGGGCATCCCAAAACCTTCGCCGCGATACGGCAGCACGAGGCAGTCGCACGCCGCGTAGAGCGACGGCATTTGCGCGGAGGAAAGTTCCTCCTTGAGATAAATAATTTCCGGCGCGCTGGGAATTTTTTGCAGCGCCCGCACCGCGTTTTCCGCCGTCTGGCCTTGGTAAAAACTGTCGCCTCCAAAATCCTTGATGACCAGGCACACGTCGTCGTTCGCAGAGAACACCTGCGAAAATGCCTCCAGCAAAACATCCGATCCCTTGCGGAAAATTGTGCCGCCGACGAAGAGAAATTTGAATTTCTTTTTCGTGGCGAGTTTCAGCGGCGTTACGCCGGGACGAAATTTTTTTGAGTCCACGCCGTTCGGAATGACGCGGACTTTTTCCGGCGCGATGCCGGAGTCGAGATACATCGCACGCACCAGCGGCGAGGGAACCCAGAATTCATCCACGTTCGCGGACTGCTCCACCCACGCCTTCGGCAGCGCGCCGTATTCCCACGGCTGGATGACGACGAGCGAACCGCTCGCGGGTCGTGACCAGTCCGGCGGCCACTGATGACGCACGGTGACGGCGGCATTTTTCGGCGCAACGACGGAAAGTTTTTTCGCGCAACGCTTCATGTCCGCGTCGTTCTTCGCACGTTCCGGCAAGGCCGTTGAACCGACACACGCCACCTGCGGCAGGCGGGCAGTGAGTTCGCGGTTGATGTGCGAGAGGCTGCCGTAGTCGAGGAACGAACCTTCCCACGCAATGACGGGCTTGGCGTTCTTCTGCGGCTGCGCGTCAGGAAGTTTCGCGATGCGCGCGTCGAAGGCTTTGCAGAAATCTTCCAGCGAACGAACCATCTTGATGCTCGGCCACGGCTCGATGAACACCCAGTCGGATGGATCTTTCCACGAAATCAAATCCGCGCCCTTGATCGGCTCGAAGACGAGCGTGGGAATTTCCGCGAGCGCGGAAAAAGTTTTCGCCCATGAATCCGCGCCGACGAGTCCGGCACATTCGCCGATGAGATTCATCTGGCCGGGAAAACTTTCTTTGCGTCCATCCACGCAGCCGGTGAGCGCGGGATACTCTTTCGCCTCGCCCGGCGTGCCGAGAATCACCGGCTCGAAACCACGTTCGATGATGTGCGCGACAACCTGCCGCCATTGCTCCGGCAAAATGATGTTTCGCTTGGAGCCGACCATGCCAGACAGGCTGCCCTTCGGCGCGACGGCGACGCGGCGCAGCCGTGGCACAGGCATCTTGCCTGTGTGTTCAATTTCATGTGAACCGTGGGCGGCGTGGGACAAGTTCGGGCTGTTCTCCCTCACCCCTGCCCTCTCCCGCTGGGAGAGGGAGAACCGTTCGCCGCGTTTGGAAGAAGTGCTGGCGGCATCAGCCGGAGAAATCTCCGAACTACCGCGAGATTCATTGGCTGCTTCCCTCTCCCAGCGGGAGAGGGATTGAGGGTGAGGGAGAACGGACGTTACTTCATGCGCCTCCGCCACGTTCTTGACATCGCATGACAAACTCACAGGCAAGATGCCTGTGCCACTATTTTTTTCTCCCTCGCCCCTCCGAGGGGAGAGGGCCGGGGTGAGGGGTTCGGAGTTGACGGCGACTTCATTTGCCAACCGTGCGCCCAGCGAACCTTCTGACCCCTCTCCCTCATTCCCTCTCCCCTCCGAGGGGCGAGGGAGGTTGGCGGCGGGTGGGCGGAAATTTTTTTGCGCGGACGAACTCACAGGCAAGATGCCTGTGCCACTACGGAAATCCTTCGCCCAGCGCGGGGCGAGTTTCACGCCGTATTTTTTGGTGAGGTCGAGACCGGCCTTCCATTCTTCCTCATAGCCGAAGCGCGGCGTGGTGCCAGCACCGAGACAATTCTTCAATTCATAAACCGCGTAGCGCAGCACGATGTGGAAGAACGGCTCGCTGTGCTGCGGCAGAAAATAAATCTTTGACAGTTTCGGAAATGCATCGAACAGAGCCTGCGCCGCGCCGATGCCGTTTGGATGCGAGAACACCACGCCCTGCGGGTGCTGGTCGTAAAACGCTGCGAGCAGCAGCAACGCATCGCCCGCGCCGCCGAAGTGCGCGTAGAACGGCGGCAGTTCCTTGAGCAGCAGCGCGAAGCGGCTGCCGGCGGCCTGCAATTCCTGCGGCGTGAAATTCAAACCGGCGGCGCGTGGAAAAAGCTCCTCGCTCAAATAAACGTGGCGGCCCGCGATGCGCGCAATCCACGGCTGCAACGCTTTCGGTTCGCGCGCGAGTTGCTTGGCGGTCGGGCGCTGGGCGTGTTCAAACGGACGATACACGGGGCCGGGCACGGCGTGTTTCAGCGGCGGCGGAGCCGCGCATTGGCCGGAGCGGGCGTCGGCAATCCACTCGCGCATCTTCGGCCAGCGTTGCACGAGTTCGGTTTCGTGCTGATTGAGGCGATTCAGCTTCAGGTGGAGGGCAACTAAATTCATCCCGGCGAAAATATTTTCGGGATCCAGATTTAACGCGGCTTCAAAGCAGGCGAAGGCGAAGTCGTGGTGTGACTTCAAATCCGTTTCCCACGGCACGGAAAATTTCGTGGCGCGCTGGCCGAGCAGCGCGAGCGCGTCGGCCTTTTGCTTTTTGTCCGCAGCGTCCACCTGAAAAATGTTCGCGAGGTCGAGCTGGCTGCGGTAGCGATCCATGACCGCGTCGTGTTCCAGCGCGGCGCGGTTGCTGGCCTGGGTGAGACCGCCGGTGTTTTGGAAAAATAAACTTAAAACTTCGGGAACGTGAACGGCGTTCAGGCGCGCGGCCATCACCTTCAACGTGGCCTCGTAATCGCCCGCGCATTTCAGCGACGCATCAAACCCGCCCA
>JAYVQV010000345.1:0-6263 GCA_043776855.1 Limisphaerales bacterium
GCGATGATTGCCCTCGTGAAATCGGAAATGATTTTCATCAATCCTGTCGCAGGTTTTCGTCGAGATGAGCCGAGCGGTTCTCCCTCTCCCCGGGGGAGAGGGCCGGGGTGAGGGCGAGCCAACCAACCAATCTCTGCGAAGAATTCAAAACGAAAGTAACAACTTGTAATGATCCTTTGAAATCCTTCTACCCACTACAAACGTCGAGGAACCAACTGAATTAGTTGCCGCCGATGTTAGGGGCAACACCATCGGCTCCAGAATCTCCAACCGTTCCGCCGCCGGGAGCCAAGCCTCCATTACCACCCTTACCCGTGGAATTTAATTCCACCTGCGTATTGCTCGATTCTATGAAAGCTGATTTGAGTGTTAATACGCCACCGCCGCTGCCGCCATCACCTCCGTTCCCTCCTTGAATGTTGAAAGCATACGGAGCCAATCCGTTTCCGCCATCTCCACCATCACCGCAAATATTATCATTGATAAAAGAGTCCTCAAAGCTAATGACTCCTTCATTGTAAATACCACCGCCAAATCCACCGCGCCCGCCAAATCCACCAAAAAGCCACGCTGCGCCAGCCACCCCACCGGCTCCCGTTTGGTTGAAACTAATGGTGGAGTTTTTAACAAGAGCATTGCCAGCATTGTAAATTCCGGCGCCACTACCTCCAGAACCACCGCCGCCACCTTTCACACCAAAATTTCCAGCGCCAGCTCCGCCATCGCCATTAAGGTTGTGCGTGATGCTGCAATCAATAACGGTCAAATCAGCATCATTGAATACCCCTCCGCCATTACCACCGGATCCACCATTTGCACCAAGAGGCAAATAACCTCCTGATGATCGGCCATTATTTCCAATCCCACTGACGTTTTCACTGATTCTACAGGAATTCAAAACCATTTTCCCTGCATTGAAAATTGCGCCGCCATCACCGCCATTGCCAGCAAACCCAAAAGCGTTGCCGCCGGGTTCGCCGCCATCACCGCTGGCATTTTCATAAAAGCTGCAATTGGTCGCGTTGCAAATCGCTTCATTCCAAAGCGCACCTGCATCACCGCCATACGCACCGTCGTAGCCTCTGCCGGACATATTTCCAGCAATCACGGAATTGATCATGGTGAGCAAACCGGAATTAAAAATTGCCCCGCCTTTCGCACCCGGACGGCCGCCGGCATTTCCCGGATTGTTATTTCCATCGCCGCTGGTGTTGTTGGTGATGATGCAGTTTTTTAAGATGGTTGTCCCGGCATTGTAAATCGCACCACCGCTCTCCGCCTGACGCGCGTGAGCATAAAAATTTCCCGACTCTGCCTGCGGCGCGTGACCGCCCGTGATGGTTAAATTTTCCAGCGTCAGTTTTGCATTGGTGAAAACTTGAAACACCCGGTCGCCCAACGCCGACGCATCAATCACCACATTGGAACCGACGCCGATGATGGTGAGATTGCCGCGACGGACATCCAAGTCGCCCGTGCGGCAGGCGTCCTCGTTTGCACCTGCAAGTTTCAAAAAATATTTTTGATTGGATGAACTGGCGCGGCGCTGATTGCCAACCAACCGTTCCCCTTTGAATTTTTTGCCCAAGACAATCACGTTGTTCCCGCCAACCCGGTTAGCTCTGATGATGGCCGCGCGCAAGGTGTCGTCGCTGTTTGCATCGGTGCTGTCGTCAGTGGTTTCAACTGTGAACACCCGCGCCGTCGCCGGCAAGATTTGTAACAGCAGCAATAGGAAGCAAAACCATGACCGATGAAATCCAATTTTTGCAGCGCGGCGCATAGTTCAAGCGGAAGTTTATGTAGCCGCTGGGAATAGTCAACGTTCCCAGCCGAAATCCATTCTTGCCGCGACGGCATTTGACCGTAGAATTTCCGCCGCTCAATTTTTATGAACTACAAAATCTCTCAACGCGCCGCGTCGCTCGCTCCCTCGCTCACGCTGGCGATTGACTCCAAAGCCAAGGCCATGAAAGCCGCCGGCGAAGACGTCGTCGGCTTCGGCGCGGGCGAACCGGATTTCGACACGCCGCAGCACATCAAAGACGCCGCCGCCAAGGCGCTCGCCGCCGGTTTCACAAAATACACGCCCAGCAGCGGCATTCCCGAATTGCGCGAAGCCATCGCCGCCAAATTTCTGCGCGAGAACGGCCTTACTTACAAGCCTTCGCAAATCATCGTGAGCTGTGGCGGCAAACATTCCTGCTACAACGTCATCCTCGCGACGTGCGAAGCGGGCGATGAAGTCATCATCCCCGCCCCGTATTGGTTGAGCTATCCCGAAATGGTCAAGCTCGCGGGTGCCAAGCCGGTGATCCTCACCACCACGGACAAAACGGAATTCAAAGTGACGCCCGCGCAACTCCGCGCCGCCATCACGCCGAACACGCGGCTGTTCATTCTCAACTCGCCGAGCAATCCAACTGGCTCCGTTTATTCGCCGGAAGAAGTGAAAGCGCTCGGCGACATCTGCGTGGAGAAAAACGTCCTCATCATGAGCGACGAAATCTACGAGCATCTTCTTTACGATGGCGCGAAGGTGAAGAGTGTCGCCAGTTTTTCGCAGGCGCACTACGACCACACCATCATCGTTCACGGATTGGCGAAAGCGTATTCCATGACCGGCTGGCGTCTGGGTTTTCTCGCCGCACCGGAGCCGATTGCCAAAGCGATTGACGCCGTCCAATCCCACAGCACGAGCAACCCGACTTCCTTCGCGCAAAAAGGCGGCGTCGCGGCGTTGAACGGTTCGCAGGAACATCTGCCGCTCTGGCTCGCGGAATACGACAAGCGCCGCCGTTACGCGCACGCGAAGTTGAATTCCATGCCCGGCGTAACGTGCGTGAATGCCAAGGGTGCGTTTTATTTGTTCCCGAACATTTCCCAGACCGGCCTCAAGTCCGCCGACTTCTGCGCGCGGTTGCTGGAGCAGGAAAAAGTCGCTGCCGTCCCCGGCATCGCGTTCGGCGCGGACGATTACATCCGTTTGAGCTACGCGACCAGCCTCGCGAACATCGAGAAGGGTCTCGACCGCATGGACAAGTTCTGCCAGGTGCTGGCGAAATAATTTTTTAGCCACAATAAACTGTGGCCTCACGCAAAGGCCGCAAGGGACGCAAAGGCTTTGCGGTTTCCTTTGCGGACTTTGCGTGAGGCATCCAACGGTTGCCGTTCAACTAAAACGCCATAGGGAATTAATCAGCCTTCCACAAAAATGCCGGGATCGGCCTTTTTAGTTTCTCGGGTTGCAGCAAAAAATTGGATGGAAAGAATTTTGCCGCCGGTTACATTGGCTTCATGTCCGAGCCGCAAGAAAACACAATCGCCGTGGTGTCCGTTGCCAAGATGCAACACGAATGGAACGACCTGACCTTGCGCATCGCGCAGCTTGAGACCGGCAACACGGCACTCGAACAGGAGAACAAAGCGCTCAAGCAGTTGCTCGAACGCAGCGTGGAGTATCGCAAAAAATCCCACGGCGAACTCATCACGCTCCTCACCACCATCGTCAGCAAATTGCAGTTGAACGATGTCAGCGTGCTCGTGGCGCGGCTCATGGAACACGGCCAGCACGTCAACGAAGTTTCCGCCGCGCTCATCAACGGCCGCAACGACGAGGGCGTTTTGCAGCCCGCCATGCTCAAGCACCTCGACAAGACCAAGCGCGATTTGCGCGAGGCCATCCCGCCGCTCGTCGCGGAACTCATCGCGCTCAACACGCCCCTCGACCATGCGATGCTCCAGTCGCTCATCGAGAAGCCGGATAATTTCTACAACCCGCACGTCATCCGCGCCAGCCGTGGCTACGTCAAGGGCCAGGTGCCGCGCGAACGCATCCTCAAGGAATTCGGCGACGAGGCGCTGATTTTTTTCAAGGACCTCACCACCGATCCAAAATTCAATCCGCGCCCGAAGGCCGATGAAATCATGCTCGGCTTCGCGCCGGACTTCGACGCGTTGCTCGCGCAGCACCCAAACGTCGCCACCGCCAAGCGCAACGAACTCGTTTCCTTGCACCAACGCGCCCGCGACAGCCGGGGAAACCGCGCGCAGAAAATTGCGTTCCTGAAATTATCCTTCGTCATCGAGCTGCTGCACTACTACGAGAACCAGAGCACGGAATCGCCGGACGTGATTTTCGCGCAACGCCTCCCGCCCTTGATCGAGCAGCTCGTGACCTGCGGCGACAGCGAGGTGCCGGACGAAAATCTTTTGAAGCAGGCCGAGGCCTTGCTCGCGCTCGTCATCAGCCCCGACCACCGGCAAGGCGTGGTTTACAATTTCGGCAAGACCGGCGGCCTCTCGCGCACGATGCGCTTCATCCTCATCTTCCGCGCCACCACGTTCAACGAGCACGACCCGGTCACGCTGGAATTTGTGCGGCAACTGCTCGGCATCGAAAAACAGACGCGCACCGCCGCGTTTGCCGGGGCGCTGAAATTTCTCAACGTGGACGGGCAGAAAGCCATCCTCCGCGGCTTCATCAATTGCGGCAAGCTCCGCCGCGACGAAGCCGAGCCGCTGGCCAAGTCCATCGCGAAAGACATCGGTCTGCCCGAACAAGAAATTTTTCCGAAGATCGAAGGCCCGGCGGGCGCGGGCGGCGGCTGGGATCATATCAACCTGCTCATCGCCAGCCGCGCTGCACCGAACGACATCACCGTGGCCATCCGCAACCGGCTCCACGCGAAATACGATTCCGACGAGGTCAAGCAAAGCTGGCTCGTCCTCGCCGAATCCGATCCGATGACCTTCGTCCGCGTCTTCTGCCTGCTGCCGTATCTGCCCGACGGCCAGACCGACCCGATTGCGCGCGCCGTCCTCGAATCCTACGCCACCCGATTGACGCATGAAAAATACGCGGTCATCTACGGCAAAGTGGTGGGCGCGCTGAAAAATCTTTTCAAGGTCAAGGCCGACAGCCCCGCGCTGATTAACTTCGTCTCGCTGGTCAAATGGGTTGACCCCGCCTCCGCCGACAAAATCGCGCGCGACGTGGGAATGCCGGCGGCTTGATTTGGTGGCGGTTTTCGCGCTGCGAAAACCCCGTCGCCGATCCCGCGACAGCGGGAGTCAGGCGACGGAACCGTTCGCGCGACAAGAAATTACCACACCACAAAGTGTCCCGCATGCGGGACAAAAGTTGTCGCCGCGCGACAACTGCCACCACCATTTCAGCCGAATCCATGCCGTTGAATTGGGGAGCGCGCCCGCCTCGGGCGCAGCGGGTCGCGCCCGCGCGACCCGCCCGGACGGACGAAAACCAAACACCTTTCGGTTGCGCTTCGTGCGTTCGGGTTCGGCGCGAGGGCGCGCCGAACTACAGCCGAGGCGGCTGTGCTCCCCATTTTCTACGGCATGGTTTCGGTTCAGAAAACTCACCGCAAGAAATCCCGCTGCAACAACTGCATCAAATCATTCACCGCCATCATCAACTCGCCGCGCTTTTCGGCTTCGTCTTCAACTGAAAAATCCATTGGCCGATTCATCACCTCGGTGTAGCGATGCGTCAACGCCATCCGCTCATCGCGCTGGCCGAGTGAGTGGAGCAATTCACGCACTTCCCCTGCCCGCTTCTTCGCCGCCGAAATTTTCTTCAACGCCATGCCCGCCGTCATCTCCTCCGCCTCAACGCGTTTCAGCAAACCACACTCAAACAGCCCGCAGCGCTTCGGACGATCTTGGTAAATCGTGCAAAGCCTGCCATCGAAACACGCGCACGGCTGGGCGAAAGCGGTTTTGCTTTTGCCTTTCTTCATCAAAGTCAGCCCCAGCTTTTTCAACCGTGCCGCGTCATCGCCCGCGCGCAATTCCACGTCCGCGAACAGCGTGCTATCGCAGCACAGCCCGCAGTTCGGACAAAGTTGTTCAATGCCGTTCATCGTAAATTTTATTCGATGCCAATCGCCGGGGGTGGAACCGGCTTCTAGCCGGTTGAATCTGGCTTCCAGCCAGATTCCGTTCACGATGAAAATTGTCAACCATCGTCCACGCCCGCCAGTTGCGTGAACGTCACGCAGGTTTCCGGCAGGATGCCGGAAACAACCGGCTGGAAGCCGGTTCCACCCCGGCAAATTTCATCGCCAGAAATGTTTCGGATACTTCCGCGCCAGCTCGGGTTTTATTTTCGGATAATGTTCGCGCCAGAAACTCGCCATGTCCTGAGTCACCTGGATCGGCTTCATGCCCGGCGTCAGAATGTGAACCGTCACCGGCACGCGCCCCAGCGCAATCTTCGGCGTCTGCGTCACGTCATACAAATC
>JAYVQV010000346.1:0-6257 GCA_043776855.1 Limisphaerales bacterium
GTTGTCGCAGCGCGACAACTTCCACCTCTGTTTGGTTTGTGAGCGGCTGGGTTTGCATTTTCACGCATCCAAAACCAGATCATTTTTCGGGCGGCAGACGCAGGTGAGGCAGGAGCCGGCGTCGGGGGTCATGTCGGGTTTTTTGAGATAGGCCACCTCGCCGGATTTCATCGCGACGGCGCACGAGCCGCAGCCGCCCGCGCAGCAGCCGGAATCAATCTTCACGCCGTTGGCCTTGGCGAACTCCAAAAGATTTTCCTGCGACGGCTCCCAGCGCACGGTTTTATTTGAGCGCGCGAAGGTGACCATGACTTTTTGCAGATGCGTCGTCTCGGCCTGCGTCGGCGCGGCGGCTTTTTTCTTCACCGTCGCGGGGCCGAACGCCTCGAAGAAAACATCTTTTTCCGGCACGCCCCACACTTCGAGACCGTCGGTCAAACTCTTCATGAACGCGCCGCTGCCGCAGAGGTAGTATTCAAAATTATTCGACGGCAACACTTCCTTGAGCAGCTCGATGCTGACGCGGCCTTCGTGGTGAAAATCTTTCCCCTTCACGTCTTCCGCCGCCGGTTTGCTGTAGGCGATGTGCAAATGAATGTTGTCATTCGCCGCCGCCAGTTTTTCCAGTTCGTCTTTATGAATGTGTTCGGAGCGGTTGCGCGCGCCGAAGAAAAAATACGCCTCGCGCTTGGAACCGCTCGCGGCAATCGCATTGGCCATGCACAACATCGGCGTGATGCCGACGCCGCCAGCGAGCAGCACGATGGGATTGGACCTGGCCATGTCCAAAAAGAAATGGCCGGTCGGCGACTTGACGTTGAGGATGTCGCCCGCCTTCACCACGTCGGTGAAGTAGCCCGAACCCGCGCCCGGCGGCACGTCGGGTTTGTCCGGCGGCGATTTTTCTTTTTTGATCGTGACGCGGTAAAAATCTTTTTTGCCGTCGTTGTTATCCGAGAGCGAGTAGCAGCGGATGAGCGGTTTGTCGCGTCCGGGCAAATCGAGTTGGAAAGTCAAATACTGGCCGGGCTTGAACGCGGGCAGCGGCCGGCCATCGTGCGGCTTGAGGTAGAAGGCGTTGACGTCATCGCACTGGGAAACTTTTTTGGCGACGGAAAATTTGCGGATGCCGTTCCAGCCGGACTCGGCCTGCTCGGCGGATTTGCAGCGGAGTTTCGTCTCGACGACCTGGGCGCGAAGTTTTTCGGTGGCGATTTTTTGCTGAAGCCGTTCGCCGTTGAGCCGGAGCAGGGCGCGGAAGATTTCCACGGCCAGCCACGCGAGCAGGGCCGCGAGCAAGGCCAGCCCGACGACGCTGCTCAAGCCGCCGCCCGCGACGTGGTGAAGGGAATCAATCAGAGTTGCAATCACGGCGACAATCCATTAACCAATTTGCAGCCGTGAGTAAAATGATTTATCGCTCCATCGCCGAGGCATTGCTTGATAGCACCGCTAGCGGCGTGAATCCGACTCCCTCTCCTCCCTTGGAGGGAGGAGAGGGTTGGGGAGAGGAGGGGCAACGAACATCTGAATCACCCCTCTCCCCAGCCCTCTCCCCGCTCGTGCCTCGCAGGGAGAGGGAGAAGTCAGGGGCGGCAGAAAAATATGTCACCATCGTCGCCGCCGCGCTTTGCGCCGTCGCGGCGGCGCACGGCGCGGATGCGCCGGTAAAATTTCTGGGCGCGCCATCCTGCGCCAGTTCCGGCTGCCACGGCGGCGGCGGGGCAAAGCAAAATCAGTTTCTCACCTGGTCACTGAAGGATTTTCATTCGCAACGCCCGACCGCCACGCTCACGACCGCGCGCTCCAAACAGATCGCCGACGCGCTGGCGATCAAAGACCCGACGGCGGACGTGCGCTGCACGACGTGCCACGCGCCGCTGCATGACGTGCCGGAAAATTTGCGCGGCGAAAATTTCAAAGTAAGCGAAGGCGTCTCGTGCGAAAGCTGCCACGGCGCGGCAGAGAACTGGTTGCGCTCGCACACGCGGCATGATTTCACGCGCGCCGACCGCACGGCGGCGGGGATGCGTGATTTGGAAAATCTTTACGTCCGCGCCAACACTTGCGTCGCCTGTCATCAGGTTGTTTCCCAGCCGCTGCTCAAGGCCGGGCATCCGGAATTAATTTTTGAACTGGACGGCCAGAGCGTGGCCGAGCCGAAACACTGGAGCGCGGAAAAAAAAGGTGATGGCGCGCAAGGTTGGTTTGTGGGTCAGGCGGTGGCATTGCGCGAGTTGAGCTGGCAGTTCCGAAAAGACGGGCAAAGCCTTTTGGCAGACGCTTCAAAACTTTCCGACACTAATCTTGTGCAACAGTGCCACGCGCTGTCGTGGCTTTTGCATCGAGCCAAGGCGGACAATTCCGCAGTGCAACGTTTTCCCGAAGACTTTTATTCCATTGAACAATGGGCCGATAATTTAGCCAAGGCCGAATCAGAAGTAAGCTGGACAGGGCAAATGACACACGATTGCCTGACCCGGCTGGCTGGACTTTCAGAAAATTTCTTTGACGCCAAAATTCCAACGCAACTCCACGCCCGCCGCGCGGAGCGGCTCGTGCTGGCGCTGGATCGTTTGCTGGCGGCGGAAAATAATCATCAGGCCGATGCAGAGTTAAACCAGCTTTTCAAACTCGCGCAGTCGCGGCCGGATTTTGATCCGAAGGCTTTTGCCGCCGCGCTGGAGAAATTTTCCGCCGCCTTTGGCGCAAAGTGAATTCAACCCGAATTCCGAAGTTAGAAATTCGGGGTTGATAATTTTCGCCGTGTCCGCAGCGGCTTCCCTCTCCCCTCGGAGGGGAGAGGGAGACCGCACCGGCGTCCGCTGAATTTTTTAGCGGCGGATTTTCAATTTCGGAGTTCGGGTTCAAATCATTCGCCCCACGAACCGGGCGAAATTTGCCCGGCGACACGCGCCCTACCCAGGTCATCAATCATCTGGCACTCCCAAGGAAGAATCATTCCGCGCCCACAAAAGTCACCACGCTCCGCGCCGGAATGACGCCGCCCCGGCTCAACTGGACCGCCGGGCCAGCCACGAGATTTCCCGACGCCGAAGTGGTGTGGGGCGTGAAGTAAATTTCCGCCGACCGGCCAGCCGCCACCGGTTTGAAATTAATTTGAACCCGCTGTGACTCTTCCGACAGATTGACGAACACCATTACGGCCGGCCGCTTTTCCGGCGCTTGATACGCCGAGGCCAGCAGGCCGTTCACGTCCTGCGGGCCGGACAATTCCACCCGCACCATGCCGGGCCGGATGAAGCGGCTGAAATTTCCCAGCGCCCACAGCAGCTTGCTTTCATAAATCGTTTCCGCGTCGCCGGACTTTTTGTAATCCGTGTAAATCAAACCATCCTTGTAATCGCCGCCGGAAACCGCCAGCCACCATTGCCACGCGGAGGCGTTCACCAGCGTGAGGTCGCAGTGAATCACCCGCGCCAGTCGCAGCGCGGCGTCCATGCCCAGATCGCGGCGGGGTTCCATGAGGCAATACTCACTCTGCCAGATTTTCCAGCCGGGATAATTGGTGAACGCGCGACCGAGCGCCGCCCGATGCGGAATTAATTTGCCGGGATTTTCATCCGACCAATAACTGTGATAAGTGATGATGCCGCCGAAGCACGCGGCCAGTTCCGGGTCGCCGCAGATCAGTTTCAAATAGTTTCCGTAATCCGCGCCCCATTTTTCGCGCGCCGGCTGGTCGGGCGAAGTCAGATCCGGGATCGAGCCGGATTCCGGGCCGAGAATTTTCGTCGTCACGCCCGCGCGGTCGAAGCGCGACTTCAGCGCGCGGAAAATTTTCTTCAGGTCGTCGTTCGCCACGCGGTTGCCCTCCTGCTTGTCCTGCCAGCCCCACTGCGGTTCGTTGACGGGGAAAATGTAATCGAAGTCCGTGCGCTCGCCTGCATCCGCCTCGTCGCGAAAATGTTTCAGCGTGTCGGCGAGATAGCCGGCGAACTCGTCTTCCGCGCCCGGCTTGAGGTTCGTGGTGGATTTCGTGTCGCGACCGAGATTGCTCAAGCCATTCCGCGTGAGCCGCAGCGGCGGCGAATAGACCGTGGCGCCAAATTGTTTCACGCCCCGCGCCTTGGCCGCGCGCAGAAACCAGCGTTCGCCGGGCTGGCGCGTCCAGTCATATTTCCCCGGCGCCACTTCGAACGACTCGGAGGTTCGCCATGAACTACGGATGGTTTCGAGGTTAATGCCGGCACCAAGATAAAACCGCCAGCACGAAAGCCCGATGCCGGTGTTGGTGGAAAACAGCAGGTCGGCGATTTTGTTTTTGTTCGTCTCCGACCATTCCGCGCCGATTTTCTGGATGCTCCACGCGTCGTTCGCGCCAAAGTTATCAATGACTTGATGACGGATGGATGAATCCAAAACGTATCGGCTCACGCCCGTTTCCGCCACCGCCAACGAAGTGGCGGCGGCGAAAACCAGCACCGCAAATGGCGCGACCATTTTCAAAACGCGAATCAGGGCAGCTTGATTTCCGTCATCGCCGCCGCGAGGCCGTCCGACCTGGCATTGACTTTGATGACGCCGGACGCGCCGGACTTGGCGCGGACGATGACGAGCGCGAGGCCGTTGTAGGCGTTGCGCTCCGGCGATTGGAAGGATTCAAAACTCGTCGCATCGCCATTGTCCGTCGCGACAATTTCGCCGGGGCCTTCAACGGTGAATTGGATGTGATTCTTCGAGCGCGGCACTGCCAAACCATTTTCATCCGCAACGGTCACGGTGATGAAGGATAAATCTTTTCCGTCGGCGGAAATTTGATTGCGGTCGGCGGACAAAATTAATTTTGCCGCCGCGCCGGTGGTCTTCACGGAATCTTCCGCCCACTGTTTTCCTTTTTTGTAGGCGACCGCTTTCAACTCACCCGGTTGATAAGTCACGTCATCCCACCGCAGGCGATACTCAAACGGCGCCATTTTTTTCAGGCCCAGCGATTTTCCATTCAGAAATAATTCCGCCGAATCGCCGCTCGTGTAGACAAACACGGGCGTCGCTTGACCGACGCGATCCGGCCAGTTCCAGTGCGGCAGGATGTGCGCCATCGGCAGTTCAGGCCGCCAGTGCGACTGGTAAAGATAGAAGCGGTCTTTCTTGAAGCCCGCCAGATCCACGATGCCGAAATACGAGCTGCGCGAAGGCACGCGGATTTTGCCGAGCGCGTCGAGTTCCTTCTGCGCTTTGTCCTTGTCGGCCTGGCTGGAATAATTCAGCAGGTTGCTCGCGTCGGCGTTGTAAGGCGTCGGCTCGCCGAGATAGTCGAAGCCGGTCCAGACAAATTCGCCGGCGACGAACGGATTTTTTTCCTCACCGCTCCATTCGGCGTCCGGCGTGGTCGCCCAGCTGGGAACAAAAGTGTCGTAGGAGCTGATCTGAAAATCCGCCAGCGCCTCGCGTTTATTCTTGCCGTTCAAAACATCTGGCACCGGGAAGAAATATTCCCCGCGCGAGCTGACCGTCGAGGCCGTCTCGCTGCCGATGAGCGGGATGGCGGAATTTGTCGCGCGAAAATTTCCGTATAACTGCGGCCGGTAATTCCAGCCGAACACGTCGAAATGATTTTGAAAACCCGAATAGCCCGCCGGCGTGGAACTGACCGCCGCCGTGCAGGGCCGCGTCGGGTCTTCAGAATGAATGATGCCGCGATGATTCTCGGCGAGAATTTTGCCAACGGCCCGGCTCTGGTCGGGAACTTCGTTGCCGCTGCTCCACAAAATGACGCAGGGATGATTGCGATCACGCCGCACCAGCGCACGCAAGTCTTGCTCGTGCCAGTCAGGATAGAGGAGGTGATAATCATTTTTATTTTTGCCGCCCGCCCAGCAGTCGAACGCCTCGTCCATCACGACCATGCCCAGGCGGTCGCACAAATCCAACAGCTCCGGCGCGGGCGGATTGTGGCTGGTGCGGATGGCGTTGCAGCCGAATTCCTTCAGGATTTCAATCTGCCGTTCCAGCGCGCGGGTGTTGATGGCCGAGCCGAGCGCGCCGAGATCAGCGTGGTCGCAGACGCCGTTCAGCCGGACGTGTTTTCCGTTCAGGAAAAATCCTTTGTTCACGGTGAACTCCGCCGTGCGGATACCGAACGGCGTTTCGTAAGTGTCCACAACGTTTCCGTTTTGCACGACGGTCGTGACGGCAACGTAGCGCTGCGGCGTTTCGAGGCTCCACAATTTCGGCCAGCGCACGGAAGCCGACGCGTCAATCGCGGCGGACTGGTTCGCGGAAATGTTCACGGA
>JAYVQV010000347.1:0-6234 GCA_043776855.1 Limisphaerales bacterium
CGATGCCAAAGCGGCAGAGGACTGCCGCACTCCAAGACGCTGGCGCGCTGGTCGTCCGCCCCGTTGGCAAATGGCTGGCCGATGGGGTGCAGCTTGACCCGGTGGCGGTCTGACTCCCTCGCCCCGCGAGGCACGAGCGGGGAGAGGGTTGGGGAGAGGGGATTTTTATTTCGCAAACCATTGGCCTCCTCTCCCCGGCCCTCTCCTCCCCCGAGGAGGAGAGGGAGTGGAATCCAGCGCGAAGCCCAACCGGGTCAAGCTGCACCCAACGCCCGGCCAGCCAGCGAAAACTTGTTTCCCTCCACCGTTCTGATAATTTTGCGGCGGTGGGGCGCTTGGCGCAGTGGTAGCGCTGCTCCTTTACACGGAGAAGGTCGGGGGTTCGAATCCCTCAGTGCCCACCAGCCTTCGCTCTTCGCTGCGCGGCGAGCTACGGCTCGGCAGGCCAACTGACTGCACTCACTTTTTTACCGCCACTTTTCCATCAAACTTTTTTCAAGCGCGCGCTCGCAATTTTTTCACGCATCACTGCTCACTCGTCAACTTTGTTGGAGCGCGCGGGCGATGATTTCGGCAAGCCCTTCCACGTTGTAAGGTTTCTCCAGAAGATGACGGATGCCGACGGCGTCCCAGCCCGCGCGGTCGGATTGACCGGCAAAACCAGAACTCAAGATGATGGGCAGTTCCGGCCGCCGCGCGTGGATTTTTCCGGCCAGCTCCAGCCCGCTCATCACCGGCATCGTCAGGTCGGTGAGCAGCAAGTCAAAATGTTTCGGCTTCGCCTCGAACGCCGCCAGCGCGGCCTGCGGCCCGTTGAAGCTGGTGATGCGATAGCCTTGGCGCGTGAGATAACGAACGGCCAGACGGGTGATGTGTTCCTCGTCATCCACCATGAGAATATGCTGGCCGTTGCCGCGCGGCGCGGCGGCGGTGGTGGCGGGCGGCGGCGTGGCCGGACGCACGGCGGGAAAAGTGATTTGGAAAACTGTCCCCTTCCCCAGCTCGCTGCTGACGTGGATGGCGGCATCGTGATTTCTTAAAATGCCGTGAACCACGGCGAGGCCGAGACCGGTGCCTTCCGTGGGCGGCTTGGTGGAATAGAATGGTTCAAAGATGCGCTCCAAAATTTCAGGCGTCATGCCGACGCCATTGTCGGCCACGGTCAGCCGCAAATAATTTCCGGCGGGCATCGGGCGTTGTCCGTCCGACCACGGCGCGGAAAAACTTAACGCTTCTTCGCGCACCTCCAGCACGCCGCCATGCGGGCGCATGGCGTAGGCGGAATTGGTTCCCAGGTTCATGATGACCTGATGAATCTGCGTGGGGTCGCCGGAAATAAAATCATCGCCCGTCGTCAACGGATGGCTGCGGATCTCGATGTTCGCGGGCAGGCTGGAGCGGAGCAGTTTGAGCGCCTCGGCCACGACCGGCCACAGCGGGAGGTTGGCGCGCGACTGTTCGCGCTGGCTGCTGAAGGTGAGGATTTGCGCGACGAGCTGCTTGGCGCGATCCGCGCCGAGGCCGATCTCGCGGAGGCTGCTGGCCGCGCTGTGATCGGGCGGCAGATCCATCATGGCCAGTTGATTGTAGCCGATGATGCCGGTGAGAATGTTGTTGAAGTCATGCGCGATGCCGCCCGCGAGCCGCCCGAGCGCGTCCATTTTTTGCGCCTGCCGCAACTGCGTTTCCAGACGGATTTTTTCCAGTTCGGCGCGATGACGTTCGCTGATGTCGGCGGTGATGCCGAGGGCGCGGACCTTGCCCGTCTCGGCATCGCGATGCAGATGGCCTTTCACTTCCAGCCATTTTTCCGCGCCGTCCGGCAGTTGCCAGCGGTGGATGCACCCGATGGTTTCCACGCGGGCGGCGAGCAGTTCCGTGAACTGCGCGCGCACCGCGTCCACCTCGGCGATGGGAATTTTTTCCATGAACTGCCGCACGTCGCTGCCCATCGTGCCGGGGGCAAAGCCATAAATTTTTTCCGCCTGGCCGGAGGCGATGAGCCGCGCGCCATCGAGAATAATTTCCCAGGAGCCGATGCGCGCCGCGTCCATCGCGAGGCGGAGGCGTTCCTCATTCTGCCGCAACCGGTCTTCCACGAGGAGGCGGGCGATGACGGGGCCGCATTGGTCGGCGCAGGAACGCAGCAGCGTCAGGTCTTCCTCCGTGTAACGGTTCGGCGTGTAGCTCTGCACGGAAATCGCGCCGACGGTGCGGCCCTCCCACGAAACCGGCGCGAACATCAGCGAGGCGGATGGCCGCGCGGTATTGCCGAACCGGTCGAGTTCGTCGGCGGGCGGACGTTCGTGGGCGGCGCGGTTGATGAGTAAATTTTTCCCGGCGATCACTTCGCGCAACGCCGGGCCGACCAAAGTGATTTCACCGCCAGCGGGCTGGGACTCCATCCGCAGGGTGCCGGGCGCGGTGTTTTCCCAGTAACCGCCGGGCATGACTTTTTCACCCGGCTCCACGATGATGAAGAAGAACGCATCGTGCTGGAAAATTTTTTGACATTCCTGCGCGACGGTGCGGCCAAGCTCCACCGGCACGAGCGCGGCGGTGAGCGCGGCGGATAAATCCCGCAGGGCTTCGCGGATGCGTTCGTCGCGCTTGGCGGCGGAAATGTCGCGGCTGATGGTGGAACTGAAATCCAGCGAGCCATCCGCGTGCCGATGCGCGATGACCACCTGCGAGATGGGAATCTCGCGCCCGTTGCGATGGCGCAGGGCGGACTCGCCCGTCCAGACATTTTGCGCCGTCGGCCCGGAACGCCAGAGTTCCGCGTGCGCCTGCGTGACCCATTTCGGATACAGGCTCGCCATCGTCAGGCCTTCCAGACTCGCGGCGGGATCGAGGCCGATGAGTTTGCGCCCGGCGGAATTGAGATGGAACATTTTCCCAGCGGCGTCCGCGAAGCCCACGAAGTCGCTCGTGTTTTCCAGCACCAAGGCGAGCCGCGCCTGCAACGCCGCCAGCTCGCGTTCGCGCGCGAGAATTTTCCGCGCCTGCCGCACCCGCCGCCGCATCACCCACCACGTCGCGCCGCCGGTAATGAGCACGAGCAGGCTGCTGCACAAAATCCAGAACCGCGTCGTGCGCCAGAAATAATCTTCCACGACGAACTCCAAGGTTTTCACGGCGCTGGCAATGCCGTTGCCATTCACCGCCTGCACGGACAGGACGTGCTGGCCGGGCGGCAGTTCGTAAAATGAAAGTTCACCCGCGCTGCCGTTGTCCCGCCACTCATCGCCACGACGGTCGAACTGGAAGCGGTAATTTTTTTTATCCGCGTCGCCAAAATCCAGCAGCGCGCAACTCAATTGGATCTGGCGGCTGCCGGCGGGCAGCACGCGCGGCGCGACCCGCGCACCGGTCAAATCCAGATGCACCGGCTGGTTCGAGCCGGCGGGAAAATAATCCAGCGCCTCCAGCACGAGCGGTGCGGCGTTGGTGGGAAAGACGAGCCGCGCGGGATTCACCGCCGCCACGCGCCGCTGCAGCGGGAACCACAATCGCCCGTTCAAATCGCGATAGCTGGCCGGCTGGAAGCCTTCGAGAAATTCCGTCGTGCCCAAGCCGTCGCGATTATTAAAAAGGCGCAGTCCCGCTTTCTGATTGGTTGAACTTGCCACCGCCCACAGGTCTTCCAGCTTCGCCGAAACCACACTGCGCCCGCAACCGAACCAGATTTGCTGCTGCCCGTCTTCAATGAGCGCGTTGATGTTTTTGTCGGGCAGTCCCAAACTGTCCGGCAACTTCAGCAGGCGGGATTGGTTGAAAACGAAGAGGCCGGATTTATCCGTGCCAATCCAGACGCGGTCTTGCGCGTCCACCAGCAGTGACGTGATGCGGCACGATCCCGGCAGCGTCAGCAGCAGTTTCAAGCCGTCCGTCGGCAGGTCCACTTCAAACAGGTGCGTCTGGTTCGCCACCAGAATGCGCCGGGTTTTTCCCTCGGCGAAATAGACCGACTCCATGTGCAAGGCGTCCTTGGTATGCAGCCACTGAAAAACGCCTTTCTTCAAGTAGCCCACACTGGCGGAACTGCCCACCCACAGCCGGTCGGTGGAATCATAAAACAAGGCCGTCACGCTGGCGGGCAAACCAGGAATCTCCTGGTTGAGCGACTTCACCTGCTGGCCGCTGATTTGAAAAAGACCGTCTCCCGCCGTTCCCGCCAAGATATCGCCGCCCCGCACCCGCACGAGGCTGGTGACGAACTTGGAAGGTAATGCCACACCGGGCTGCACGCGTCGGCCATCGAACACCGCCAGCCCGGCGCCATAAGTGCCGATCAAAATTTTCCCGTCCGGGAGCGACGTGATGGAAGTTGCCGCCACGTCCGGCAAGCCAGCCGCCCGGGTCAACGCGTGAAATTTATCCGGGCGAAACCGCACCACGCCGCCCGCGCCGCAGCCGATCCAGAGGCTCCCTTGCGTGTCCTCAAACACCGCGCGGGTGCCGGCGTCGGTCGGCAGGCCGCTGCCCCGGCGGTAAAGTTGGATATTGCCGTCCGGCGCGATGCGGTTCACGCCGCGATTCAAGCACGGCAGCCACAAGTTGCCCTGCGAATCTTCCAGCAGTTGCCAGAAGCCTTCGACCGTGTTGGTCAACGGAATCTCCCGCACCGTCTCGCGATTGCGGAGCAGCAACGCGCGATTCGTCAGCACCAGCCAGACTCCGCCATCACGCGCCTGCCCCAAGCCGACGGCGCTGGCAACCACGTTGGGAATGTTGGTGAAGTCCTGCCATTGCGCACCGTTCCAAAAACCCACGAAGTCGCCGCGCACAATCCACGGCTGGCCGTTCACATCCACGCCGCCATACGCACCGCCTTTGCCGGGGGCGCCCGGCAATTCGCGCAGATGATTTTTCTCCACGCGAAAAACCCGACCGAGCGAGGTTGTCAGGAATAATTCCTTCGCGGCACCCTCCGCGTAACTGCGGACGAGTTCCCGTTCACCCCAGTTGCGGGACTCGGAAAAATTCGTCCATGAGTTTCCGTCCTTCATCGCCAAGCCGCCCAGTGTGCCCAAAAAAAGCCGCCCGCGCCGATCCGTGAACGAGTTCACCACGCGCGTGTCCGGCAGCGCGGGCTGGTTCTCGGCGGTGAAGATCGTGAACTCGATGCCGTTGAAGCGGGCCACACCGCTCAAGGAACTAAACCAGAGGTAACCGTCCGGTGTCTGGCCGATGCCCGTGCAGGCGTTGCCCGGCAAACCTTCCTCCACGCCGTAGCCGTCCACGAGGTATTCGCTGTTGAACGACATTGGCACGAAGCGGCTGCTGGACGCGGGGGCGGCGATACCACCATGGGTGAAAAGAAATCCCGACAGCATCGCCGAGGCAGCCAGCCGCCCGACGAACTGGCATCCGCGTTTTATTTTTTGAAGTGACGGCATTGCCGTGGTTTTTTCTGAATCCGATTCCCGTTGCGACGCGCGAAATTGAACCGACGCTGCCGAAAAATAAGTCTGCTCGCTGGCTGGCGCAAGCAGCATATTAAATGAGCGGGTTATTGGTCTGCCATGCGCCGGAAAATTTCTTGACGAGCAACACCCGCACTCTGGCTGCTTTGCCGAAACCCTGGCCGCGCTGGAAGAAGTGGAGGCCGTTCTCCCTCACCCTCAATCCCTCTCCCGCTGGGAGAGGGAAGCAGCCAGCGAAACCCGCAGTGATTCGGAAGCATCTCCGGCGATGCCGCCGCAAATAACTCTGTTGCTGGCGAACGGTTCTCCCTCTCCCAGCGGGAGCAGCGACAGCGGCTATGGATAGGGGTGAGGGAGAACCGTCGCCCCTACCTTCAGCCACCGCATGGTTTCTACCGAGCAGCCTCTGGCCTGTGCCACGGTTTCTCCGCTGGTTAAAATTTCTGCGCGTGGATAAAAAACTTCAGGCCGGGCAGCATCAGGAGCTGGGTAAATAAATTCACCATAAAATTTTCCCTAGTAAAATCAGGCGGAAAGCGTGGCTGCGGAAAAGATTTTCCCCGCTGGCATCGCCGCTGCTAAACCGGCAACGCCAATTTGTTTTTTTGGCCGAACGCGCACAGACAACCAACAACCAAAATGAAAAAAATCGAAGCAATCATCAAACCGTTCAAACTCGAAGAGGTCAAGGACGCCCTCGCCGAAATCGGCATCGAAGGCATGACCGTCAGCGAGGTCAAGGGGTTTGGCCGCCAGAAGGGCCACACCGAAATCTATCGCGGCAGCGAATACACCGTGGACTTCC
>JAYVQV010000348.1:0-6234 GCA_043776855.1 Limisphaerales bacterium
CGCGCGGAGCGACGCGCCCTACCAATCAAATTCGTGCCACTAATAATTTCCGCGATTGCCGAGCCGCCGCGCTTGTGGCATAGAAATGCACCCGATGAAAAAGTTAATTGCCATTTTCACACTGGCGCTGGCGGCGTTGGTCGTCCGCGCCGCGCTGCCGCAGCCGGACTTGATCGCGCAAATCCATTTCGCCGGTGGCGACAAAATTTTTGCCGATAAAAATTATCCGGCGTTCGCCAATGAATTTTCTTCCGCCGAGGCGCGGGCGTTGCGGAAACAGATCGCGGATAAACTCGCGCCGTGGCTCGCGAAAAATCTCAACGCCGCTGTGCCGGATGGCGCGTCAAAGCTGCGTCCGCTGCTGGATGACTTGCAAAGTGCGGAGTGGTTTTTGGAAGCGCGCGCGGCGGCAGACGGAAAATCGGATGCGGCGCTGGCAATCAAATTGGATCCGACCCACGCACTGCTTTGGCAGACGGAATTAAAAACATTTTTTCCGGCGGCAATTTTTAAGCAGTCCGGCGGCTGGCTGATTTTTAATTCGACTGCTGGCGCGCAAAAACTGGGCGACGGTCTGGTGCAAAAAATTTCCATCCCGCAAACGAACTGGGCGAGCGTGGATGTGAACTGGCCGCGCCTGGCGCAGTGGTTTCCGGCGGCGCGCGAACTTCAATTGCCGGAAACGGCCTTCCAGATTTCTGCCGACGCGACGAACCTGCTGGTGCTGGGAAATTTTTTCTTCGCGGAAAACCTTTCGTTGAAGGCGGACGCGTGGCGGTTCCCGACGAACACGGTGCATCTGCCGTTCGTCAGTTTCACGGCGGTGCGCGGCCTCGCGGGCTGGCTGAAGACGCAGGCGTGGGCGCGGCCGTTCCTCGTCTCGCCGACTCCGAACCAGGCGTTCGCCTGGGGAATGAACGGGGCGGCGCTGCAAAATTACTGCATCCTGCCGGTGGCGAACGGTGCGGACGCGCTGCGGGAACTGAATCCGAAGTTGCAGGCGCTCGTGGCGGAGCGCAATGCGCATGACGGGTTTCTTTCGCCGTTCAGTCTGCGGGCGACCAATAATGAACTGTCGCTGGTCGGGCCGCCGATGTTGGTGCCTTACGTCAAATCGGTGAAGGAGCCAAACGGAGATTTTTTGCTCGTCGGCGGTTTTCCGACCACGGGGCGCGGCAAGCCCGCGCCGGCGGAATTGTTCGAGCGCCTCGCCACGCCGGGGCTGCTGTTTTACCATTGGGAAATCACGGCGGAACGGTTTGCCGGCCAGAACCAGTTTGACCAGCTCTGCCTGCTGTTGACGCGTCACAAGCAGTTGAACGGCGAAGGCGTGCCTTACAAGTGGGCCGAGAAATTCGCGCCGGGGCTGGGCAGCACGGTCACGGAAATAACGCAGACGGCGCCGGACCAGATGACGTTCAAGCGCCGCGCGCCGGGCGGGCTGACGGCCTTGGAAATTCTCGCGCTCGCGAACTGGCTGGATGCGCCGGATTTTCCGGGCGCCAATTTGCAACTGCCGCCGCCGTCGGAACACATGAAGCAGCTCCGCGCGCGCCAGCAGCAGGGGCTGCCGCGCGCCATTTCCTTTCCTCCGCCGGGAGTCGTGCCTGCACCGCCGCGCTGATGAATTCTTTTAACCACGGATGGACACAGATGAACACAGATAAAACGATTCTGCCGCAATCAGTCGCGGAGAGCGCAAAATTTTCCAAAGATTTTTTTGAGGCTCTTGCGCTTTTTTGCGGCAAATCCGATCCAGGTTTGTCCGTTTTTAACACGGCGCTTTCCTGAAAATTTCATGCTGAAACTTGGTGTCAACATTGACCACATCGCCACGATTCGTGAGGCGCGTTATCGCGGCCTCGGCCACGGCGAACCGTGTCCCGGGCAGGCCGCGCTCGCGGCGGAGGCGGCGGGCGCGCACGGCATCACGGCGCATCTGCGCGAAGACCGGCGGCACATCCAGGATCGCGACGTGTTCGCGTTGCGTGAAAAAATTTCCACGCGGCTGAATTTAGAAATGGCGAACGCGCCGGAGATTATTTCCATCGCGCTCAAGGTGAAGCCGGAGATTGTCTGCATCGTTCCCGAACGGCGGCTGGAGGTGACGACGGAAGGCGGGTTGGACGTGGTCGGCGCGGAAAAATCTTTGACCGAGACGTGCCAGCGCATGAAGGACGCGGGGATTGAGGTGAGCTTGTTCATTGCGCCGGACGAGGCGCAGATTGCCGCCAGCGCGCGGACGGGCGCGCAGTTTATCGAACTGCACACGGGGAAATTTGCGGAACTTTATTTTCGTAGCCGCCGACGTAAGGAGGCTCAAATCGAAAGTGAAATAAATCAGAGCCTCCTCACGTCGGCTGCTACAGATTTTGAAACGGAACTGCACCGTCTCGTCGCCGGTGCGCAGCAGGCGCACACGCTCGGCTTGCAAGTCAACGCTGGTCACGGCTTGAATCTGGAAAATCTACCGACGCTTTTTCGCGTGCCGTATCTTGTGGAACTGAACATTGGCCACAGCCTCGTCAGCCGCGCGGTATTTATTGGCATGGACGCCGCCGTGAAAGAAATGCTGGCGGTGATGAAAAATTATCACGGCTGACCGGAGCGCGGACGCTCAAACGCCCTTAAAGCGGATTAAATAAAACCGTGGCCGTTCTTCAGGCGGGCCATGAATCGCCGCGAGGTTTTGGACTGCGGCAGCCCTCTGCCGCTTTTCATCCGCACGGCTGATGATGCCCAAGCGCCAGAGGGCTGGCGCAGTCCAAGACGCTATCGCGCCAGTCCCAGCCAGCGGTGAATCTTGCGGTTACAGTTTCGATTAAACTGCTCTAAAATTCGCCGACTGCTTGAGAAATTTTTTCGGGTTCTGGAAAATCACCTGCTCGATGGCTTTCGCGACGTGGCCGCGCTTCTTCATCTCCAGCGCCGTCCTCGGCACGGCCAGTGGATCGCTCACGCCCCAGTCGCACGCGCTGTTGAGCCAGATGTTTTCGCGGCCGTAGGTTTCGAGGATGTCAATCGCGCGGGCAGGGGAGCATTTCGTTTCAGGATACAACGTCATGCCCGCCCACATCCCGGCGTCCAGCACCATCCCGACCGTGTGCTCCTCGACGTGGTCAATGATGACGCGCTCCGGCTTGATGCGCTTGTTGTTCTTCAACGCATCGAGAATCAGCCGCGTTCCCTTGAACTTGTCTTCCAGGTGCGGCGTGTGGACGAGGATGAGTTGGTTGTATTTCGCCGCGAGTTCCACCTGCATTTCAAAGACGCGCAATTCGTTCCGCGAATTTTTATTCAGGCCGATCTCGCCGATACCGAGCACGTTCGGGCGGTCGAGAAATTTCGGGATGAGCGCGATGACTTCCTCGGCGAGCTTCACGTCCTCGGCCTCCTTGGCGTTGATGCAGAGCCAGCAGAAATGTTTCAGGCCGAACTTCGCCGCGCGCTTCGGCTCGTGCTCGGTGAGCTGGCGGAAATAATCGTGGAAGCCATCCACGGAACTGCGGTCAAAGCCCGCCCAGAACGCCGGTTCGCAAACGGCCTCGCAGCCGGCGAGCGCCATGCGCTCGTAATCGTCCGTCGTGCGGCTGACCATGTGGGCGTGGGGTTCGATGTAGCGCATGAATTATACAATGCTCGGTGGCGGTGATGTGGGCGCATTAACCTCAAAAACAAAGTCTCGTGATTTGCTGGAACGCTTCATCCACTGGTCAAAGAACTCTGGTTGTGGCGCGTCTTGCAAACTCAAGGAGCCGTCTGTTTTTTGCGCCCGTGTCGTAATCGCATTTCGATCAATTCCACTGGTAAGTGTCATGGCGAGGTCTCGCGCAAACACCCGATTTCCTATGTGCCATGAATGGCAAAACGTGCCTTCAAAACGGTGCTTACTTGGATCTAGAGTTAGAAAGTAGTCTCCGCAATTCACATCTGCCACTTTGGGGTGGGGATTTTTTTTTGGGGCGCCAACACGACCGCATCGGGGCGCAGTGCCAAGCCGCTTGGCGTTAGAAACAGCCAAGACGGAGTCGAATGGGTTGAAATAGTTAGTTACCCTCAACGCGTGTTCAAACAACGACTGGCTCCCGACGCAGTCGCTGGCCAATGATGAAGAAGCTACATCGCCGCCAATAAACGCAACCTGACCTATGCGCCAATCTTGTTTGAAAAGTTTTCCATTTTTTTGCGCCTGCTCGCAGGCTTCCATAATCAGGTAAGCGCCGGTTGAATGTCCAAGCAAGTGAACATTTGTTTTGCATCCTCCCTGTTGCCCGTCGGCAATCAGTTGAATGCCCTTGCTTACTAGTTCAGCGGCTACTTCGGCTGCATCCGAACGATCCTCCAAATAATTTAATGTCGAATCAGCACACGGCCAATCAAACGCAATGACCAATCCCTTGTAACCTTCTGCGGCCAAATCTTCAGTTAAATAGCGTTGGCGTCGGGCAATCGTTTCAAGAGTGTTGTTATAGCCATGCACAAATATGAGAACATCCCCACCCTTGCTGACACGGCTATCAGGAACGCCGTCAGCCAAATCACGAACCTCCTCAACCCATTTTTTAACAGGAATGGCATCCGATGGTTGCGGCTTCCTCCCTTCTTGACGAAGGGACTTGAGGTAGGAAATGTCACCGGGGTTATTCGTGAACACATTTCCACTGATGCGGCGAGCGCAGATTGAGTAATCGTAGTCCATAATTTTATGCGGATATGTTGTTATTTTTTATTGTTGTTTAACCATGCACCGTTTGCGCCTACACCTTTCGCCTTCACTACCGGCTTGGTTGTCTTGTCGCTGAAAACCAGTTGGACGCGCTTGGCTTTTTGTTTTTTGCCGCTGGAAAGTTCCTTGAGCGCTGTGCGGAAAGCTTTCAGCCGGAAATCATCTTTACCATTGGAACGTTCGGCGCGGTCAAGGAAGGCGGCGAGTTCGATGAGCTTGTGCCGGGCGTCGAGAAAGTAGAGGTCGAGGATTTGCTGCCGCGTCATAGTTTTGTTGGAGGCAAGATAGAGGGGAATCGCCGCGCGGCAACCGGAAATTTTTCCGGTGGGCAATGGAGCGCCGGTCTCCGACCCGGCGGGTTGCGAGGCGTTGCAAGTCGGCTCCATGCCGTTGAATTGGGGAGCGCGCCCGCCTCGGGCGCAGCGGGTCGCGCCCTCGCGACCCGCCCGGACGGACGATAACCAAACACTATTCGGTTGGTCTTCGTGCGTTCGGGTTCGGCGCGAGGGCGCGCCGAACGACAGCCGGGGCGGCTGTGCTCCCCATTTTCTACGGTATGGATTCGGGCAAGACCACGCCGGGTCGGAGACCGGCGCTCCGTCCGCTACCTGCCATCCAATCCAAGATTTGCCGGGCGCATCGGGCGTGGGCGGTGGCGAGGATGTTGTGGTCAAACCCGAAAAACAATTCCGCAGCGCGGAGAGCCGGGCAGTTTTTTTCCAACCATCGCCGCACGAAAATCTGCGGCACGACCAGGTCAAAGCGAGCACCCAGACAATAAACCGGCGCGTGGGTTCGGCGGGCGATTTCGCGCGGGTCGAACGCGGCGATCTGGTCGAGCCGGTGAACCGCCGCCTGCTTGTCCAGTTCGGTGCGGCGTTCCAGAAATTCATTCAAGGCGGTCAAGGTTTCGGGCGCATGACGAAAGCGCAGATGGGCGATTTTACCGTAAGCGATCAATAACCAGATCAACAGGCGCAGGGGAAAGTGTTTGAGGGAAGTGCGCGCGATCCAGACACCCCAGCGAAAAGGAAATTTCACAAAACCTCCGGCGAGAACGATGGCTTCGATGGAAATCTTTTTGCGCGCGGCAAGCGTCCACGCGAGTTGGGAGCCGTAGGATTCACCAAGCAGCCAACCGCTCGCGATTCCATTTTGCGCCAAGGATTTTTCAATCGCCTCCGCGTAGTCATCCAGCGACCAAGTCAGGCTGCGCGGGTAAGTGAATTCAACAAACCGCACTTTGCCCGTGAGATGTTTTTGGAAATCGCCGATGAGCGTCCAGTCGCCGTGCAGGCCGGGCAGATAAATCAGCGTTGGCAGGTTGGCTGTGCCGTGGATGCGGATCTGGAGTTTTTCAAGCGTGGAAGCGGCGTCCATTCGTGAGGAAATATACGGCGCAGGCAAAGCGCGGCAATGGCAAATAGTGGCACAGGCTTCTAGCCTGTGTGATTCAACGGCGGGATGAATTTGCTGGCTGCTAAAACTCACAGGCTAGAAGCCTGTGC
>JAYVQV010000349.1:0-6223 GCA_043776855.1 Limisphaerales bacterium
GTGCAGCCGGAAGCGTTCGCGCACATGGCGGATGAAGGACGGTGCGTGACGATGAATCAGTTGTTGGTATTTTTCAAAGACCGACAGGATACGCGCCAGACAGGGAAAGTCCTGCTTTGCTAACTACACGACTTGTCCTGCTTTGCTCGCCCCGCGACAGCCAAATCCCGCGCCGCCGGTGCGAGAAGTTTTCCTAGCGCCGTAGGCGCGGCATCTTTGTAGAATCACATCCATAAAAATCACCAGCTCCATAGGAGCGACATCTGCCTATGCCGCTCCTACGGAGCTGACGAATTATGGTTCGTTTGGTTTCTACAAAGATTTCGCCCCTGACGGGGCTGTGCTGTTCGAGCCAAATACCGCGCCGCCGCCGTTGCGTTGTAGCGGCAGGCATCCGTGCCTGCCGTAGAGCCGTGGCTTCCAGCCCGGCGGAAAAAACCTCGCGCAAATCAGAACGCATCCTAATAATTCGTTATCCAGCAACCTTGCCAACGTCTCTTCCGGGCGGCTGGAAGCCCGCCCTCTACGTCAGGCAAAGATGCCTGACGCTACGCCAAATCCCGCGCTGCTACCGTCATGAATTTTTTTCAGATGGTGTTTTTGTCCGTCCTCACCCCGGCTCTCTCCTCCAAGGAGAGGAAACAGGTGAGGGAGTTCAACCAACTCGTTATTTGGCTCTCCTTGGGTCTTAATGGCTTCTTAAGGTTTCCTCGCGTAAGGTTTTGGTGAAAATAATATGCACCTTATCACTTCAAAAACTTTGGCCAGCCGCCGCGCGTTTTGGCATCGTGCTGGGCGTGACGGTCGAGGATAATCATTGAGCGCGACAGAAATGAAGTTTCAAGCTCCCAGAATATTTGCCAGCGGCGGAAGGGTTGTTCCACGTTTGAACATTCTCTGGAGTCTGGTGCTGGGAGCCTGGTGTTTTGGTTTCTCCGCTCGCGCCGCGCCGAAAAACATTTTGCTCATCATTGCGGACGACTACGGCGTGGACAGCTCCGCGCTCTACAATTCCACCAACACCGGCGCGCAGTTGCCGCCCATGCCGAACATCGCGTCGCTCGCCAGCAACGGCGTCACGTTCACGCGCGCTTACGCCAACCCGGTCTGCTCGCCCACGCGCGCGTGCCTGCTCACGGGACAGTTCGGTTTCCGCACCGGCATGGGCGACGTGGTGGACAACGGCCAGCCGCTGCCAAACAATCTGCTCACGCTGCCGCGCGCGTTCGCCACGAACGCCACGCTCAACTACAACGTCATGCAGTTTGGCAAATGGCATCTGGCGCTCAATCCTGCCTCGCCAAAAAACATCGGCGGCTGGACGAATTTTTCCGGCTCCATTTCCGGCGCGCTGCCGAGCTACACGAACTGGACGAAGGTCATCAACGGCACGCAATTTCCCGGCACCACGAACTACGCCACGCTCGACGTGATGCAGGACGCGACGAACTGGATCGGTTCGCGCGGCACGAACCCGTGGTTCGCGTGGGTGGCTTTCAACGCGCCGCACACGCCGTTGCACCTGCCGCCGACAAATCTTTGTCCGCACTACGCGAGCCTCTCCGGCACGGCGGGCGACATCGCCGCGCATCCCGCGAATTATTTCGACGCGATGGTGGAGGCGGAGGACACCTGCATCGGAAAAATTTTGTCGTGGGTGAACTTTACGAACACGCACGTCATTTTTCTTGGCGACAACGGCACGGCGAACAACGTCATCCAGCCGCCGTTCACGAACACGCGCGCCAAGGACACGCTTTACGAAGGCGGCACGCACGTCCCGCTCATCATCGCCGGCCCCGCCGTTGCGTCGCCGAACCGCACGAACGCCACGCCTGCGAACATGGTGGACGTTTATTCAACCATTTTGGAAATGGCCGGCATCAACGCCGCGACGACGGTTCCGACGAACAATCCGATTGACGGACAGAGTTTGCTGGCCGTCTTGCAGACGAACAACCTCACGCTCCCGCGCTACGCCTTTTCCGAACTGTTCGGCACGAACACCGTCACGATGGCGAACGCCGGCCGTGCGTTGCGCGACGCGCGCTGGAAGCTGATTGATTTCACGGCGAAGGCGGATGAGTTCTACGACCTGTCCGTTGATCCCTATGAAGCGACGAACCTGCTGACGACCACGATGAACGCGACGCAGGCCGGGAATTTCTACGCGCTCACGCTGAAGCTGGGCGACTACCAGGCGGCGCTGGCCAGGCCGGTCATAACCAGTTTTGCGCGCAGCAATCTTCAGTTCAGCGTGACCGTGCAGCGCAACCTCACCAATAGCTACGGCCTCTGGCGCGCGTCCGCGCTGGACGGACTGAGCTGGTCGCCGCTGACCAACGCGCTCATCGTGACGAACGGCGCAAGCAGTGTGACGCTCACGGACACGAACGCGTCGGCGTCGCAAAATTTTTATCGAGTGATGGCGCAGTAAAAAATTCCGCTCTGCTTTTCGGTGTGGGTGATTAAACTCTGCCTATGGTTTCTGCAATTATCGTCGCCGCTGGGCAAGGCACGCGCATGGGTCCGAACGTGGACAAGCTCTGGCTCGAAGTCGCCGGTCGTCCCGTCGTGGCGCACACCTGGCAGCAATTCAACGACGCGCCGTGCGTGGATGAAATCATTCTCGTGGTGCGCGACGGGATGCAATCGCACTTCACGGAACTCGCGGCGCAGTTCAAATTTCAAAAAACTTTTCGGCTCGTCATCGGCGGCGCGGAGCGGCAGGACTCGGTGTGGAACGGACTGGAAGCGGTGTCGGCCAAAACTGAAATTGTTTGCATCCAAGACGCGGCCCGGCCTTGCACGACGGCGCAGTTAATTGCGGACACGGTTCAAGCCGCGCGTGAAACGGGCGCGGCGGTGGCGGCGCAGCCGGTCACGGACACCATCAAGGAAACGGCGGACGGAAAAATAATTTCCCGCACGGTGGATCGCTCAAAGTTGTGGTCCGTGCAGACACCGCAGACGTTTCGCGTGGCGGTCATCCGCCAAGCCATCGCGGCGGCGCGCGCCAAAAATTTAATTCTCACCGATGACACGGCGGCCTGTGAACTCATCGGCCAGCCGGTGCGGCTGGTGAAGAGCGCGACGCCGAATCCGAAAGTCACCGTGCCGGCTGACCTGCCGTTCATCGAAAGCCTGTTGAAAAAATCCTGACTGTGCTAATTTTCTACGCATGAAACGCCGCCTGATTTTCGGACTCGTCCTCGTGGTGCTGCTGGTGAACCTCGCCATCGGTGCGCAGATTTATTTGAACGCCGCCAGCACGGCGAAAGGCCCGCGCGATCTGGCAGACCCGAACGTCCAGCTTTATGCCGACGTGCTGGAACGCGTCCACAACGAATACGTGGACGGCAAGGACATGACGTATCAGCAGCTCGTCCATTCCTCGCTCAAGGGCATGATCAAGCGGCTCGATCCGCACAGTGAATTTCTCGACGCCACCGGCTACCAGCGTCTGCAGGATGATACGGAAGGCCAGTTTGGCGGACTCGGTCTCGTCGTCGCCCTGCGCGATGGCTGGGTCACGGTCGTCACGCCGATGGATGACACGCCGGGATTTCGCGCGGGCATTCTGGCGGGCGACCGCATCATGAAAGTCGCCGGCAAGAGCGTGGAAAAACTTCCGCTGGATGAAGTCGTCAGCCAGTTGCGCGGCGATCCGGACACAAAAGTGACCTTGACCGTGCAGCGTCCTTCCACGGGCGAGTCAAAAGATTTCACGCTCAAGCGCGCCATCATCCAGATGGCGATGGTCAAGGACATCAATGGCCGGAAAGAGTTTCCACTCGGCGAAAATAAAATCGGCTACGTCCGCCTCACGCAGTTCGGCGACCAGACGAGCGAAGAGCTTGAAGCGGCTTTGCAAAAACTTCAAGGGCAGGGGATGCGTGGGCTGGTCATGGATTTGCGCTGGAATCCCGGCGGCCTGCTGGATGAAGCGGTGGCGGTCTGCCAGAAATTTTTGCCGCGCGGCCAGTTGGTCGTCTCCACCGAAGGCCGGCACACGCTGGAAAAATTTCTAGCCAAAGGTTCTGGCGACGAGTTAAAGGGAATGCCCATCGTCATTCTCGCGAACCTCGGCAGCGCCAGCGCGTCGGAGATTGTCACGGGTTGCTTGCAGGATTTGCATCGCGCCGTGGTGCTCGGTGAAAAAACTTTTGGCAAAGGTTCCGTGCAGACGATTTTTCCGCTCGACGATGGCTCCGCGTTGAAGCTGACCGTGGCGAAGTATTACACGCCGAGCCACAAGGTTATTCATGAGCACGGCATCACGCCGGACATTCTCGTGCCGATGACGGATGCGGAAGAAGCGGCGGTCGTGCTGCAATATTCGCCCGGCAGCGTGGAATCGTTGCCTGATAATAAGCAGGCCGAGGTGCGCGCCATCCACGATACGCAACTCGAACGCGCGCAGGATTTGCTCAAGGGTCTCTTGATATACAATGCGCTGAACGGCGCGGCGAAGCCGGAGAAAATGGCGGCGAAATAAAACCGTTGGAGTTCAAGCTTCAGCTTGCCTCCGCGAAAAATAAGCCGAACAAGCTAAAGCTTGAACTCCAACTGAATGACCCTGCTCGCCATCGAAACTTCCTGCGATGAAACCAGCGCCGCCGTCGTGCGTGATGGCGGCGTGCTGTCGAACGTCGTCTCGTCGCAGATCAAGCTGCACGCGGAATACGGCGGCGTGGTTCCCGAACTCGCGGCGCGCGAACATCTGAAAAATCTTTTGCCCGTCGCGCAGGCGGCGCTGGGTGAAGCCGGAATCTCTGCGTCACAACTTGATGCCGTCGCGGCCACGCAAGGGCCGGGCTTGGGCATCGCGTTGCTCGTTGGTTTCAAGGCGGCGCAAGCCGTGGCGTTCGCGCTCAACAAACCATTCATCGGCATCAACCATCACGAGGCGCATTTGTATTCGCCGTGGATTTCTCGCGCGCCGGAATTTTTTTCTCCCTCGCCCCTCGGAGGGGAGAGGGCTGGGGTGAGGGGTGAGAACATTGCGAGACCAACCGCTCCAGTCATTGCATCCAACGAACCTTCCCACCCCTCACCCTCAATCCCTCTCCCCTCCGAGGGGCGAGGGAGGCCGGAACTCATCGCCGACTTCAAAAATTTTCAACCCAATCTCTCCCTCATCGTCAGCGGCGGACACACGCTGCTGGTGCTGGTCGAATCCGAACTGAAACACCGCGTCCTCGGCGGCACGATTGACGACGCCGCCGGTGAATGTTTTGACAAGACCGGCAAGCTCATGGGCCTCGCGTATCCGGCCGGGCCGATCATTGACCGGCTCGCGGAGCAGGGGAATCCAAAGGCTTACGATTTTCCCCGCCCGCTACTGCACGATGCGAATGACGATTTCAGTTTCAGCGGCCTCAAAACTTCCGTGCGCTATTTCATCCGCGATCATCCGGCGCTGCTCGACGACGCGCAAAAAATCCGCGACCTCTGCGCCAGCGTGCAGGCGGCCATCGTGGAAGTGCTCGTGAAGAAAACCATCCGCGCCGCGAAGCGGGCCGGCGTCCGCTGCGTCACCGCGTCCGGCGGCGTGACGTGCAACCGCGCCTTGCGCAGCGAACTGGAGCGCGCCTGCAAAAACAACGGCCTCACCCTGCGCCTCGCCGAAAAAAATCTCTGCACCGACAACGCCGCGATGATCGGCATCCTCGCCGAACGAAAATTGCTGGCGAACGTCCCGCTGCCACCGCTGGCCGAAGAAATCCAGCCGGGCTGGGCGCTAGAGCAGATTCAACCCGAACGCCGAAGTTGAAACCGCGAATGGACGCGAATCCACGCGAATGGCAACGGGATTGGCCTCATGCTGTGGGTGGAAAAGTTTCCGGCGGGCGACGCCCGCCGTAGTGGCACAGGCTTCCAGCCTGTGGGTTCATTCCCGCGAACTCACAGGCAAGATGCCTGTGCCACTTCGGAATTCGGGTTCAACCTTTGCGTCCCTTGCGGCCTTTGCGTGAGACATCAAATCAGCAAGAATAAAAAACGGCGAACTGTTGCCAGTTCGCCGTTTTGAATTTCTTGGAGAGAATCAGATTCCCTTGGCCGTGATGTATTTCACGAGGTCAACCACGCGGTTGCTGTAACCCCATTCGTTGTCATACCAGCTCACGACTTTGAAGAAGCGTTTTTCGCCCTTCAAATTATTCTGCAACGTCGCGAGGCTGTCGTAGATGGAGCTGCGGTTGTCGTGGATGAAGTCGGT
>JAYVQV010000350.1:0-6196 GCA_043776855.1 Limisphaerales bacterium
TTGTCGCGGCCTTCGCGGACGATTTTGAGATGGATGCTTTCGCCGGGAATCATCGCGGTCTTCATGAACTGCGAGACTTCGTGGAGGTTCACGCAGACGACCTGCTGGAGGCTGGCGACTTTGGCGAGGTTGGAATCGTTGGTGAAAAGTTTTGCGTTCAGGTTGCGGGCGAGGCGGACGAGCTTGGCGTCCACGCCTTTTTCTTCCGGGAAATCGCCGTCGTGGATGCGGACTTCAATCTTCGTGTTGTGCTGAAGGCGGTTCAACATTTCAAAACCACGGCGTCCGCGCGCGCGCTTGATGTCGTCGGCGGAGTCCGCAATTTGTTGCAACTCCAGCAACACGAAGCGCGGCACGATGATGAGGCCTTCCAGCAGGCGCGTCTCGACGAGGTCGGCGATGCGGCCATCAATAATCACACTGGTGTCGAACAGGAGAAAATTATCCGGTTTGTTTTGCGGCGAGAAACGGACGTAGGGGATGATGAGCGAAAAATCTTCCTTGTTGCTGCGCATGGCGAGCACGATGCCGATGTAGCCGAAGCTCATGAATAATCCGAGCCTTACCAACCAGCGGGTTTTTTCCTCGGTGTTTTCAAACAGGCCGGAATGATCCACGAGCGCGGCCACCGCCATGCCCAGCAGCAGGCCGAACGTCGTCGCGGAAAAGGCGCGCAGCGAAAAGCCCTTCAACATTTCATCCACCGCGATCAGCAGTCCGCCGAAGCCGAAACCGATGACCATGCCGAGGTAGCTGTGACTGACATATTCCGGGCGCACCTGGCTCACGGCGTAGCCGCCCACAATGCAGAGGAGGAGAAAGAACGCCCTGATGGCCCGGAGTGGTTTCATTTATTTTTTATGCGCGCTGGAATTCGTCGCCGGAGATTTTTGCGACCACAGGATGCCCCAGATGCCCACGCGGTTCAAGTTGCTGGTGGTGACGGCGAGATTGGCGGCGATGTTCTGGACGTTCGTGGCGAGTTCCTGATTTTGCAGCACCGCGCCCGCGAGTCCGCGCCCGGCCTGCAAGTCGGCGGCGAGTGATTTCAACGTCACGGTCACGTCATCAATGTTCTTGGTGGCGTCGGCGATGTTGACGCTGTTCGTGGCGAGAATTCCCTGCGCGGAAACGCCAAGCTGATCCAACTGGGCGGAAAACACGACGAGGTTGCTCACCGCCACGCTGAATTGCGCGCCGTTGGTGGTGACGATGGCATTGATCGCTTGAATCGCCCCGAGCGCGTCCTCGGTGAAGGTCTTCATATTCGTGAGCGCCACGCCGAAGCTCGACAAGGTTTGCGCGTTCAACACTTGCGCGCGCAAATCCGTCACGGAGTCATCGAGTTTTTTCGCCGTCTCATCCATGCGCTTGATGAAGCCCGCCGCGCCGCGCGCGACTTCCTGCAAGTCGAACGGCTCCTGACACGCCACTTCATCACCTTCAACGTGAACCGCGCCCTTGTTCTCCGTGGGGATCACGGAAACATATTGGTCGCCGAGAAAGCCCGCCTGCTCGATGACGAAGCGGGCGTCGCCGTAGATGGGGAAGTCCTTATAGATTTGCAGATGGATGGTGACGCTCTTGCCGTCGGGTGCCAGTTTAATTTCCTTCACCGCGCCGACCTGCACGCCGGCGAGCAGCACGCTGGCGCGCTCCTTGAGGCCGCCGACGTTTGAGGCGTGGAGCTTGATCGTGATGGTGTTGCGAAACGCGCTCGTGCCTTTGCTGAACTGCACGACCAGCACGGCCAGCAGCACCAGCCCCGCCAGCACGAACAGGCCGACTTTGATTTCCAAGCGAGATTTTTCCATCGCCGCGAAACTAGCAAACCCGCCCGGCCAACGCCAGCGCGGGATTTTTCTCGGGTGCAGATGGACACTGTTCTTGAAGCGAGAATGAAGCTGGCTTTCCTCCTCGTCCTCGTCGGCTTAAATCGAGGACGAGGACGAGAACGAGGACGATTGGACAAGAGCAGGGTCAAGCTGCATCCATTTTTAGTAGTGCCTTAATTCAGAAACGGAGCGCGGCTCTGTGAGCCGCAGCGGCCACGCAAAACCCGACCGTTGCCAATAAACGGTGACGTTCGGAAATCTGGAGCGGCTGCGGCTCACAGAGCCGTGCTCCGCAAATTCAGGCATCACCCCATTTTTCTCCGGCGGGCAAAACCGGGCTTTACATCCCGTTGGTTTGAATCATTATTTTTGCAGCCGTAAAAATAAATCCATGAAAACCATCTCCCGTTCCCTGCTGGCCAGCCTGTTCGCCGTCGCCGCAATGTTTCTCGCCGGTTGCGCCACGGAATCACTGCCCGCCGGCGCCGCCGGCAAGGAAAGCGCCTCGCTGCTCATCATGCGCGAAGGCGACGTCGTCAAAATCAGCTTCCCCGCCAACGCCAATCTGGACACCACGCAGCAAATTCGCCGCGATGGAAAAATTGCGATGCAATTCGTCGGCGATGTGGTGGCGGCCGGGCTGACGCCGGAAGATTTGCAGAACAAGCTCATTGAACTTTACGCCAGCCAGATTGCCTCGAAGCAGATCATCGTGGCGTTGCAGACCTCGTCGTTCCCCGTGTTCGTGAACGGCTCCGTGGTGCATCCGGGCAAAATCATGTCCGACCATCCCATCACCGCGCTGGAAGCCATCATGGAAGCCGGCGGGTTTGACTACAACACCGCCAACTTGAAAGCCGTGAAAGTCATCCGCAACGAAAAAGGATTGCTGAAGAACTACCAGTTGAATTTGAAAGCCGTCCTCGATGGCAAGAGCGACAAGCCGTTTTATCTCAAGCCTGCCGACATCGTGTTCGTGCCGGAACGCTTCCAGATGTTTTGAACCGGGGTAGCGGCAGGCATCCTGCCTGCCGTAGAGGGCGGCTTCCAGCCGCCCGGATGGGGCGTGGATTTTGAAAGCCGCTTGGGATTTTTTTAGCGCCCGACGATGGACTACGTTTTTTCCGCCGGGCTGGAAGCCACGGCTCTACGGCAGGCAGGATGCCCGCCGCTACAACGCCACTCGCCCGCCGCACCTTTTCAACTTTGGAATTCGGGTTGAAGATTACTCCCGCGTGATGCCGAGCTTTTCCATCAGCTCGTAAATCGTGGGGCGGCTCAAACCCAGTTCAGCGGCGGCCGGCGCGATCTTGCCGCCGTATTTTTTCAGCGCCGCCTGCAAGAGCTGGCGTTCCACCGCTTCGCGCGCTTCCTTGAGCGTGGTCACATTGGCGCCCGCCACGGTGTTGTCCAGGTTCAGGTCGCCGGTCGTCACGCGTTTACCCTCGGCCATGATGGTCGCGCGGCGCACGCAGTTTTCCAACTCGCGCACGTTGCCCGGCCAGCCGTAACGGTTCATTGCTTTCACCGCCTCGGCTTCAAACGTCAGCCCCGGCTTTTTCACCTCGTCGGAAAAACGGTTCAGAAAATACTGCGCGAGCAGGCGGATGTCGCTTTCGCGTTCGCGCAGCGGGGGCAGGGGAACCTGCACCACGGCGAGGCGATAATATAAATCCTCCCGGAATTTTCCCGCCGCCATTGCCTTCTTTAATTCCACATTCGTCGCGGCGACGACACGCGTGTTGATTTGGATGGGCTGCCGTCCGCCGATGCGCTCGATGGTTTGCTCCTGCAAAAACCGCAGCAGCTTCACTTGCAGCGCGAGCGGAATTTCCCCGATCTCGTCCAGGAACAGCGTGCCGCCCTCGGAACTTTCAATGCGGCCCTTGCGCTGCATGTGCGCACCGGTGAACGCGCCTTTCTCGTGGCCGAATAGTTCCGCCTCCAAAAGTGTTTCGGGAATCGCGCCGCAGTTGATCGCGATGAACGGCCCGTCCTTGCGGTTGCTGCGCTGGTGAATCGCCTTCGCAGCCATTTCCTTGCCCGTGCCACTCTCGCCGAGAATTAAAACCGGCGCGTCGGTCGTCGCGACCTTACGGATGGTGTCGAACACCGCGCGCATCGCCGTGCTTTCGCCAAGCACGCCCTCGAACGCATCCGTGCGGACGAGGCGCTGCATCTCATTGAATTCTTTTTCGAGCTGCGCGGTGTGGAAGCAGCGCTTGAGGAGAAATTTCACCTCCGCCATGTCCACCGGCTTGGTGAGAAAATCATACGCGCCCGCACCGATGGCGCGCAGGGCGGTTTCCTTTTCGCCCTGACCGGAAATGATGACGACTTTCACGAGTGGATTGATGGTGAGCAAATCATTCAGCGTCGCCAGCCCTTCCTCCGGGCTGTTGGGATGCGGTGGGAGGCCCAAGTCTAGCAAAGCCACCATCGGCTTCGCGGCGCGAAACATTTCCACGGCGGACGCGCGATTTTCCGCGAGCGCCACGTCGTAGTCGTTCGCCAGCGCCCATTTCATCTGGGTGCGGATTTCCTCGTCGTCGTCAACAATCAGCAGTTTAGGATTCATTTAATTTTTAGCGGCAAAATGACGCGGAACGTCGTGCCTTTACCGGGTTCGCTTTCGACTTCCATGCGGCCTTTGTGCGCCTCGACAATCATTTTGCTCTGGAACATCCCGATGCCAAGCCCGTTTTTCTTGGTGGTCTGAAACGCGCGGAACAACTGGCGTTCCAAAAATTCACGGCTCATGCCACAGCCGGTGTCGGCCACGGTCAAAATGACGAAGCCATTTTTTTGCGCCGTTGAAATTTGCACCTGCCCGTTTTGCGCCACGGCTTCGCGCGCGTTGAAAATCAGATTGGTGGCAACTTTCAAAATCTGTTCCGGGTCGAACTGGAATTTCGGCAGCGCGGCCAGATCTTTTTTCAAATTGAGGCCGGCGATTTCCTCCCAGCCTTCCAACGCTTTGGTGATGACGGAATTTAATTCCGCCTCGACGGGTTTGATCTGGAGTTCGTTGCGGATGGAGCCGAGCCGCCCGATGAGGCGGTTGATGCGCTCAACGGTTTTGCCGACGCCGCGCAGTGCGTCCGCGCGGAATTCCGGATTATCAAAATGCACCGGGAGATTTTGCAGCATGAGGTTGAGCGTGTTCGCGGTGTTCTTCATGTCGTGCACGAAGAAGGCGGACATGGTCTGGAAGGCTTCGAGTTCCTTTGCTTGCACGAGCTTTTGCGAGAGGCGCGTGTTGAGCAGGCCGGCGGCGATCTGATCGCTGATACATTTAAGCAAATCAAAATCCTGCCAGGTGAACGGCGCGCCGCCCACGCGGTCGCCCAGAATCAGCACGCCCAAAATCTCATCGCCCACGACCATTGGCACGCAGATGCGGTGGCCGCCCTTGTGAAATTCTTCGGGATGACATTGGCGCAGGACTTCGCTCCAGTTTTCCGTGCTGGCATCAATGTCCAGTGGTTCGTGATTTTTTTGAAGATGGCTGATGGCCTCGGCCAGTTCATTTTTTTGCGGGACAAGGTCGCTGGCGCGGGACTCGGAAAGAAAGGTGGAAGCGGCAAAGAGAAGTTTTTCTTTTTTGTCATCCACCAGCCAGATGGTCACGGAGAGGGTTTGAAAAATGTCGGTAACGGATTTCACGGAGGCCTGACACAGTTCGCCCTGACTGACGCAGGAGCCGGTGGCCTCGGTGAATTTACGCCAGACGGTGCGGTAATCGAACATCGGGCGCTGAAAATGGCGGCTGACAAAACGGCTGATATGCAGTTTGACGCGATCCGATAAGAGCAAGATTGTCAGCGCCACCAAAGCGGCGAGCACGAGAAAGGCCGTGAGCGGAAAAGTTGCCGCCTCGCCGGGATGGTTGGCGTTGTGCCAGGTGACAAATTTTGCGAGCAGGCCGATGATGACGAGGTAAATTCCCGCGAGCAGGATGGTCAGAGAATTTTGTAAGACGGAGTGGGAGGGATAGACATCAATTTCAAAATGTCCTTCGCGGCGCAACGAGCGAAAAATCAACAGGCCAGCCACGAGCAATGCGCCGCAGTCAAGCGTCTGCAATTCCGGGTTGAGGGAAGAGCGGAAGAGCAACATCTGCGTGCTGGTATAGACGCGCACAATGAACAGGATGCCCAGCCCGAGAATCATGAACTTGATGCGCCAGCGCATCGTGCCCACGGCGGCGCGGAAGGTTCGTTCCAGATTCATCAGCACCAAAATCAGGCCGATCAGGAAAAAAAGGTTTAACGCATGGCCCTCGTTCAACAGGCTGATGATGAGTTTTCCGTTATCAGCCGGGTCGGCGGTCACGTTGAATAGCTCACCGAAAATTCCCA
>JAYVQV010000351.1:0-6157 GCA_043776855.1 Limisphaerales bacterium
GGCGGGATGAATTTGCTGGCTGCTAAAACTCACAGGCTAGAAGCCTGTGCCACTAAAAAACGGCCTGCCGTTGACAAACAGTGGCAACGGCAGGCCGCCAACCTTAACCCATGAACTAAATCAGTCGTAACTGGCGAGCGTGAGCAGGCCTTCCGGCGTGGTCGCGCCGTTGCCCTGGAGGAACACGATGTGTTCGTAGCCGAGGCAGCGCAGGCCGATGAACCACGGCGTGCCCCGGTTGCGGAACTCATCGCCGACCTGCGCCTCGGTGTAGTTTTGCAGGATGACGATGGCGGTCTGGTGCTGCGGCAACGCTTTGGCGATGTTCAAAATTTCATCGTTGGCCACGGTGCCGGACGGGCTGGGCATGACGACGCGGCTGGTGCGGGCGTCCAAGGCGTCAATGACCAGCGCCGAATTGTCCGTGCCGTGGTAGGCCTGCGGCGGCATGGGCGTGGAGCAGGAGGCGAGCATCAGCGGCAGGGCCGCGAGCGGGAGGAGAAGCAATTTTTTCATTTTATTAAATTCTTTTTGTTTGTTGTTGGTGAAACCCCCGGTGAAAGGTCTCGTTACTTGCCAGCCTCATTGCAAGTGCGATGCCAAGGCCGGAGGCAATTTTCCGCTGCGTTCACGCGGGAATTCCCGTTCCGCTGGCGGAAGATTTTTCCGTATTTTTGCCCGCAAAGCATCATTGAAAATACTTTGCGGCAAAGGCGTCTCCGTTCCGGTTCCAGAAGCGGAACGCCCTGCCGCCGGTGATTTTGAGCGGCAAAAACCGCCGTGGCGCAAATGGAGACAGTATGACTATTTTTTGGACTCATGCCATTTTCTGGAAAAAATCGTGCGCCGTGCGACAGGTGGCGGCGCTCAATTCATCGGGCGAACACAATTTCACTGACGCGATGGTTTCGGAAATTTCCCGCACGAACGCCGGCTCGCAGCGTTGGCCGCGATACGGCACGGGCGCGAGATACGGGCAGTCGGTTTCGAGCATGAGCTTGTCCAGCGGCGTTGCGGCCACGGCGTCGCGGATGTTCTGGCCGTTCTTGAAGGTGACGATGCCGGTGTAGCTGACGAGCCAGCCGAGCGAGAGAATTTTTTCCAAGCGCTCAATACTTTCGCCGAAGCAGTGAAACACGCCGCGCGTTTTTTGGGCGAATGGCTGAACTTGCGCGAACAGATCATCGAACGAACTGCGCTGATGGATGACGCAGTTCAATTTCATTTCCGCCGCAACCTCGAGCTGTTGCTGAAAAATTTCCGCCTGCTTTTGTTTGCAACGGATGTCCGCTTGTTGGAGTTCAAGCTTTAGCTTGTCCCCGGACACGCTGAAGCGTGAACTCCAACTTTCCGGGTTCGCGCTGGGCAGGCGATAATAATCCAGCCCGCACTCGCCAATCGCCACGGCCTTGGGATGACGCGCGAGTTCGCGGAGTTCGGCGCGGATGTCGGCCGGGGCTTCGTGGGCGTTGCTCGGATGCCAGCCGACGGCGGCGTAAATCATCGGGTGCTGCTCGGCGAGCGCGAGCGCGCGGCGGCTGCTGTCGAGGTCGGTGGCGATGGAAATAATTTTGGTGATGCCCGCCGCCTGCGCGCGCGCGAGGACTTCCGCGAAATCTTTTTCGTATTCGGGATAATCGAGGTGCGCGTGGGTGTCGAAGAATTCAGCCATATTTTTTAACCGCGAAATACACGAAACACACGAAAGGAAAAATTGATTTTGGATTCACTTGTGCGGTTCGTGGTTTAGAGCATTTCAATTAAAAGCGCGGTCGGATTTTCGAGCCGGGAAAAACATCCGCGAGGTCTTTGACTGCGGTTCCGATGCATCGGAACCGCTTTTCACCCGCAGGTTGAAGCTGCCAAAGCGCTCCCGATGTATCGGGAGCGCAGTCCAAGACGCTGCCGCGCCATGCTCCACCGTCGTCCAAATCAGCGGCCACAGTTTTGTTTGAACTGCTCTAATCATTTTTTATTCGCAGAAAGTTTTGATTCAAGCTGCCGCAATTTTTCACGCGCATCATTCAAGCCCGGATACTCCGGCGAATCGGCGATGAGTTGCCGCCAGTTCTCAACCGCGTCCGCGTCGCGACCTGCCGCCAGCAGTTTTTCCGCGAGGATGCGGTGCAGGCGGAGGCGTTGTTGCGGCGAGGGATTCAGTTTTAACGCGCGTTGCCACGTCTCGATGGCGGAACTCGGCTTGCCTTGCAGCTCGTAAAGTTGCGCGAGCTTTTCCGTCAGCACGGCACTGTGCGGGGTGGTGCCCAGCCCCTCGATGAATCCCGCCATCTGCGCCGCGCGCAATCCGTGGACGAGGTTCAGGTTGACGAGCCGGTTGAACGACCATTCCACGAGCGGGCTTTGCCGACGATCTAGCAGCGCGTGCAATTCCGGCGCGGCAATTTTGAACGGCTGATACAACGGGTCGCCCACGACGGTGATTTGCCACGAGACGGCGGCTTGCGCCGCCCACGCGGCCTCGCCAAACGTCCAGCCCTCGCCAAACGCCTGGGCGAAGAACGCGATGTTCGGCGTGAATTGCAGATACGGTTCATACACGCAGCCCAGCGTGCAGGTCGCGCCGCGCGCGAGCAGCGGGCCGCACCAGTTATATTTCGCCGTGCGCACCGAGTCGGCGCTGAACGAGTGCAGGTGATAGGCAAACGCGCCCGGCATGAACTCCAATTTGTCCGGCAGCAGCGCGCCCTCCACGCCCGCCGCATACCAGCCCGCGTAGAACGCGATGTGGCTCATCGGAAACGTGGCGGGCAACAGCGTCTCGTTCGTGTCCGTCTCCACGTCAAAGCCCTGCTGGCGGCAGATTTCGGCGGCGGTGAGCAGCCACGCGTCGCCGATGAAATAATTCGTGTTGTTCGCCGCCAGCCCGCGCGTGTCGAAATAGGCGCGGCCCCAGAAACCGTTGCTCTCCGCCGCCATCGCCTTGTCCACCAGCGCGCCCGCGATTTCCGGCGTCGGCCCGTCAAGCCGCGCGACGAGAAAAATTCCATTCGTGCAATTCAGCAAGGCGCGGTTGGTGATGGTGTAAAACGGATTGGGCAATGGCCCCGTCAGTTGGATGTCATTTCGGGAAAATGGCAGCCACGCGAGTTCGGAGTCCACCGCCGCTTCGTTGTGGCGGAATTCTTCGCGCGTCTGCGCCGCGACCAACGGCTCCACCAGCGGACTGGGCGCGATCTTCAGCGGCACGCCGTAGCACAGCGCGGCGTAGCGAATTTTTGACAGCACCACCCGGGTTTCCGTGCGCGCGGGCTGGCCGTTGGCGGCGGGGATTTTTACTTTGCCAAACTTCCACAGCCCGGCTGATTCCAGTTTTGCGGCCAACGGCTTCTGTAAATTTTCCGTGAATTCCGTGCGCGACATCACCTCGTTCGTCGTCAGCTTGAAACTGAAAACCTGGTTGGCCGGCACCTGCCGCATCGCCGCGTAATGTTCCGCCACGGCTTTCGAGCCGGGCATCTGCGGATTGTAAATGACGACGACCTCCTCGCCGCCGGCAAACGCCAGCAGCGGCAGCATGACTGCCAGCCAGATAAAAATTCTTTTCGCGCAGCTCATTTTATTTTCCGAACAATGCTTCGTGCATCCCCGGCACGGGCGCGTGATTTTTCTTGTCCCAGTAACGGAAGTTGGCGCTCCAGTCCCAGACGCACCAGCCGAGTTTTTCCGATTCTGCCGCGTGGCGGAAGGCGGAATAAAAATTCACGCGCGACGCGGTGTCCGCCTTGATGATCGCGCCGAACTCGCCGAGGTGGACCGGACGCCCGTAAAAATCCGACCACGCGCGGCAGTATTTCAACTTGTCCGCGAACGCCGCCGCGCTGCTTGGATTTTTATCTGCCGACGATGTGTTGTATTTCCGGATCCAATCCAGCACCCACGGCTTCGGTTCCAAACCCATGTCCGGCTCCAGCGGCGTGGCGGGCGGGCCGGGGAAAACGATGTTCGTCTGGAAAAAATCCCGGCTCGACCAGGTCGCACCTTGATGCGTGAAGTGGAACGGTTCGTAGCAATGGGCCGAGACGATGAGGTTGTCATCCGGCGGCAGCACGAGGTTCTTCAACTCGGCGATGCTGCCCCAGCCGCCCGGCTCCACGACGAGCGTGCGTTGCGGATTCGTTTTGCGGATGAGCGCGATGGCCTGCGCGTAGATGGGATTCATCAACGCCGTCGTCGCCTGGTCGTGCGGCTCGTTATCCAGTTCAAAGAGCAGTTCAGCGGGATAATCTTTGTAGTGCGCCGCGACCTGTTCCCAGATTTTCAGGAACTCCGCCGTCGCGTTCGTAGGATTTTCATCGAGCGCGTTGAAGTGATGGAGGTTGATCATCACCGCCTGCCCATTGCCCAGCACGTTGCTCACGACAAAATCCACCCGCGCGAAAATGTCCGATGACAGCGTAAAGTCCGGCGCTGCTCCCGCATAGCGGTGCCAGCCCACCGGCACGCGGACATGGTCGAAGCCCTCCCGCTTCATCGCCGCAAATTCGTCCGGCTCAATCTTGATGGCCCATCGTCCGGCCTCCAGATAATCGCCGAGGTTCATGCCGCGCTGGAAATGTTTTGCCGCGCGATATGCCGGCGTGTCGTGCGACGCGATGGGCTGCATCGCCGTCGGATTTTCCGGTGTGAATTTTTCAGCCGCCGGAGCAATGGGGGGAAACATCCAAGCACCAAGCACCAAGCTCCAGAGAAATCCAAAACGCCAATCGCCAAGGCCACGCCAGGGCAGTTTTAGCCGGAACGATGCAGTCGGAAATGGGGAGCACAGCCGCCCCGGCTGTGGTTCGGCGCGCCCTCGCGCCGAACCCGAACGCACGAAGGCCAACCGAATAGTGTTTGGTTTTCGTCCGCCCGAGCGGGTCGCGTGGGCGCGACCCGCTGCGCCCGGGGCGGGCGCGCTCCCCAGTTCAACTGCATCGTTCCGGTTAAGAGCTTGAAGTTTGGAGCTTCTCTGGTGCTTGGTGCTTGGTGTTTGGAACTTCATGTTCATGTCTCACTCGTCACCTTCAACCCGTCCCACGCGAGCATGATGCCCGCCGGCAGTTCCGCCTGCGACTGGTCGTGGTCGTAATCGTGCGTGAGGTGCGTGAAGTAGGTGCGTGGCGCGTTGATGCGCCGCGCCGCCGTCAGTGCTTCGTCGAGGCACATGTGTGTGGGATGCGGCTTGTGGCGCAACGCATCCAGCACGGCGATTTCCACGCCGCGAATTTTCTCCATCACGTCGGCGGGAATTTCTTTGCAATCGCTCATGTAGGCGAGACGTTTCTTGCCGCCCTGTTCAAACAGAAATCCCGTGGTCGTCATGCTGCCGTGCGGCAGATCGAGCGGCGTGATTTTCAAATCACCGATTTCAAATGCGCCATTGATGACGTGTTCCTCCGGCTTGAAATAGCCGCGCGGCCACGGGCCTTGATGAAACGCGTAAATAAAAACCCGGCGCAGGTGAACCATCGTCGCCTCCGTTGCGTAAATTGGTAGCGTCGTGTCGCCGCGCAGGTCGCAGAAGCGGCGGCAATCGTCCATGCCGAGGACGTGGTCCGCGTGCGCGTGCGTGACGAGGACGGCATCGAGCCATTTGATTTTTTCGCGCAGGCACTGCATCCGAAATTCCGGCGGCGTGTCCACCGCGAGTTTTACTTTGTCCGTGGCGACGTAGATGGCCGGGCGCGTGCGCCAGTTCTTCGGGTTGGCGAGATACTCCGGCGGATAATCAACGCCGATGAGCGGCACGCCCTGCGACGTGCCGCTGCCGAGAAAAGTGAATTCAAACGCCATGCGATTTTGAAGTTAGCAGAACCGTGAAATTCGGCGAATGAAAATGCTGGCCGTGAAGTTATTTTTCCGTGGCAGCCTTGTCCGGTGTTTTGGCTTTCAATTTTTGCATCCGCTCGACGAACAGGAAGAAAACGCCCGGCCCGAAACAAAGCAGCATCACGGAAATGCCGGTGGCAATGCCCCAGAATGTGCCGATGGGCGCGCAGCAATCTTCGCGGCGGCGCACGATGACGTGGCTGGGCACGGCGATGATGAGTTCGAGGATGCTGCCGCGCAGCAACCAGCGCTTGATGCGCGCGAGCAGGGCGTCCGGTTCGTCTGACTTCGTGGCGCGACGGAAGATGAACGCCCACACGAGCCAGAA
>JAYVQV010000352.1:0-6150 GCA_043776855.1 Limisphaerales bacterium
GCTGCTCTTCCTCGTCGTGCTGCTGACGTTTCTGCTCGCGCGAAAACTGTTGGACGCGCCCGCCGCGTGGCTCGCGGCGGGGCTGATGCTCGGGCTGGACGGGCTGTGGAAATTCAGCGTGTCCGGCCTCTCGACGATGCTGCTGCTGGTAATTTTTCTCGCGCTCGCCTGGTGCCTAGTCCGGGCCGAGGAATCCGGTCGCGCGTTGGAAACAAAAACTTCCCGGCTGTTCGCGCTCGCATTTTTCACCGGGCTGCTCGTGGGTTTGGGAATGTTGACGCGCTATTCGTTCGGCTGGCTGATTGTGCCGGTGATTATTTTCCTTTCACAGTTTGGCGGCCCGCGGCGCGCGGGGCTGGCGGTCACGGCGTTTCTCGCGTTCGCGCTGGTCGCCGCGCCGTGGCTGCTCCGCAACCTCGCGGTGAGCGGCACGTTGTTCGGCACGGCGGGCTTCGCGGTGGTGGAGGGAACCTTTGGCTTTACCGGCACGCGGCTGATGCAATCGCTCCATCCCGACCTGACTTCCGCCTACTGGCTGGCGCCCTACCAATCCAAGCTGCTGGGCCAGTTGCAATCGTTCACCACCGGCGACATCTTCCGGCTCGGCGGCGGCTGGCTGGGAGTTTTATTTCTGGCCGGCCTGCTGCTCGGCCTGCGTAATTCCGCCGCGCGCCGGCTGCGCTATTTTGCCTTGATGTGTCTGGGAATTTTCATCGTGGTGCAGACGCTGGGACGGACTAATTTTTCGTGGCTGACGCCGGAATTTAATTCGGAAAACCTGCTCGTCCTGCTCACGCCCTTCGTGGTGATTTTCGGCGTCGCCTTTTTTCTCACCATGCTGGACCGGATGGAACTGCCCTCGCTCGAAGCGCGGCTGGGCGTGCTGATCGTCCTCGCCGTGCTCGTCTGGCAGCCGCTCGTCTCCACGCTGGTCATCAAGGCGCAGCCGGTTTCCTACCCGCCGTATTATCCGCCCGACGTGCAAAAAATTTCCAACTGGATGCAGCCCGACGAACTGATCATGAGCGACATCCCGTGGGCCGTCGCCTGGTATGGCCGCCACCAATGCACCTGGACCACCATCAATTCGCAGTATGAATTTTTCCAGCTGAACGACTACGTCAAACCGGTCCACGCGCTTTATCTCTCGCTCAACACGCTGGATGGAAAATTATTTACCGAGTGCCTGCAAGGCGGCGTGGATAGCTGGGGAAATTTTGTTTTGAAGACCGTCGCGGCCAACCAGCTTCCGCCCGGCTTTCCGCTGAACAATTTTCCGCTCGAAACGCTGCTGTCCGGCCTCTACCTGACCGACCGCGAACGCTGGAAATAAATCACGCCGCCGCGCGCCGCAGCCGGTCCGCGATGCCGCTCCACTCCGCCGTTTCCGGCGGCGCCTCCACCACGATGAGCTTCGCGCCCGCCGCGTCGCAGCGGTGCAGCTCACCGTAGAGCGCGCGGGCGAACGCCTCGGCGTCGTGCGGAATCACACAAACATTTTCCGGCGCGAAGCCAGCGGGGATTTTCGTATGAACGAGCAGAAAAAAAGCGGAAAGCGGAAAGTTGAAAGTTGAAAGTTGAAATTTCAAATCCGCATCGTCGTTCCAATTCAGCACGACGAGTTTTGCCTTGGGTGAATAATGTTTTGCAAGCATCCCCGGACTGCGCAGCGCGCTTTCCGCTTTCCGCTTTCCGCTTTCCGCTTTTTGAATTTCGCCTCCCACCGCCGCGAGCGACTCCGCGTGAATCATTCCCGGCCGCAAAATTCTTGGTCGCTCGCCGGTCAGATCCAGCACCGTGGATTCAATTCCCACCTGCGATTGTCCGCCGTCCACGATGAGGGGAATTTTTCCGTCAAGCTGCGCCCGGACGTGCGCGGCATTCGTCGGCGAAATTTGGTTGGACAGATTTGCGCTCGGCGCGGCCAGCGGAAAACCGCACTCGCGAATGACCGCCTGCATGATGGGGTGGCTGGGCCAGCGCACGCCCACGGTCTCGCCGTCGGCGGTGACGTTGCCGGGGATTTTTTCCGAACGCGGCAGCACCAGCGTCAGCGGGCCGGGCCAGAACGCGCGGGAAAATTTTTCAGCAAGCGGTGGAAAAGCCTTCACGCAGCGCGCCGCCATTTCGTTGTCGGAGACGTGAACGATGATGGGGTTGTGCGCCGGGCGACCCTTGACCTCGAAAATTTTGGCGACGGCGTTTTCATCCAGCGCATTGGCGGCAAGGCCATAGACCGTCTCCGTGGGCAGCGCCACGACTTCACCGGCGCGCAGGAGTTCAGCGGCGCGTTTCACGGCGGACTCAAACAGCGCTTTCGTGTGCGTGGGTAAAATTTCGGTTTTCAATCGCGGGGAAAATCATCCTCATTCTCATCCTCGTCGTCATCCTCAAAATTTTTGAGGATGAGCATGAGGATGACGATGAAGATGAAAAGTCACTCGTAGCGCAGCGCCTCAATCGGATCGAGCCGCGAGGCTTTCCACGCGGGATAAAAACCGGAGACGATGCCGATGCCCGCGCTCGAAACACACGCGATGCCCACCCACAACATCGGCGTGACCGTGGGCCAGCCGGTGCTGGCGGCGACAATTTGCGCCGACAAAATTCCCAGCGCGATGCCCAGCAGCCCGCCGACGATGCTCAACGTCACCGCCTCGATTAGAAATTGAATCAGGATGTCGCGTCCACGCGCACCGACGGCCATGCGGATGCCGATTTCGCGCGTCCGTTCCGTGACGCTGACGAGCATGATGTTCATGATGCCGATGCCGCCGACGAGCAGCGACACGCTGGCGATGGCGCCGAGCAGCACGGACATGATTTTCGCGGTGGACGTGGCCATCTGCATCAGTTCGAGCTGCGTGCGCACGGTGAAATCCGGCTCCAGACTTTTGTGCCGGTCGCGCAGCAGGATATTGATGTCTTCCTGCACTTGATTGATGTCCTCCTTGCTGGCGGCCTGCACGAGGATGGAGTCAATGAAAATCCGTTTGTTGATGCGCCGCATGTGGCTGGAGTAGGGAATAATCACCACGTCGTCCTGGTCGCGGCCAAACAGGTTAAATCCTTTCGGCGACAACACGCCGACAATTTTGAACGGGATGTTCCGCACGATGAGCGTCTGGCCGACGGGATCGGAGTCGGCGAATAATTGATCCACGACGGTTTTGCCGATGACCGCGACTTTGGCGAGGCTGCGCACATCGCCTTCGGTGAACATCGCCCCGCTTTCAATTTCCCAATCGCGGATTTGTGGAAAGTCCGGCGCCTCACCGTTCACGCCCGTCCGCCAATTCAATCCGTTGGCGAGAATCTGCGTGAAGTCACGGACTTCCGGGCTGACGGCGACCACGTTGGCCACTTCCGCTTTAATTTCCAGCGCATCCTCCACCGTGAGCGTCGGCGCGCTGCCCCAGCCGCCGCGCGCCCCGCCGCCGCCGCCGGTGTTGCTGCCGGAAAAAACCTGGATCACATTCTGGCCCATGCTCGCGACCTTGTCCTCCACCTGCTTCGTCGCGCCCGTGGTGATGCTCACGGCGGCGATGACCGAGCCGACGCCGATGACGATGCCCAGCATGGTGAGCAACGAGCGCATCTTGTTCCGGCGCAGCGCGCGGGCGGCAATTCTGAATGGGGCGAAAAATTTCATGCGAGCTTCACGGCTTCCTGCGCCTGTTTCAAATGTTTCAATTCATTTTCCGCGTTCAAGCGGTCGGCCACTTTTTCATCCGTGCGAATTTTTCCGTCCTTCAAAATAATCATGCGCTTGCAGTAGCGCGCCACGTCCAGCTCGTGCGTGACCATCACGATGGTCATGCCCGCGTCGTTCAGCTTCTGGAACACACCCATGATTTCAATGCTCGTCTGGCTGTCGAGATTGCCCGTTGGCTCGTCCGCCAGCAGGAGCGACGGCTGGTTCACCAGCGCCCGCGCAATGGCGACGCGTTGCTGCTGCCCGCCGGAAAGCTGGTTGGGCTTGTGGTCCGCGCGCTGGCCGAGGCCAACGAGTTCGAGCGATTTCGCCGCGCGGTTTTTTTGCTCGGCGGACGGCACGCGGCTGCGGTTGTAGAGCATCGGCATCTCGACATTCTCCAGCGCCGTCGTGCGCGAGAGCAGGTTGAAGCCTTGGAAGACGAACCCAATTTTGTCGTTGCGGATGATGGCACGCGCATCGCGATCCAGCGTCGAAACGTCAATGCCATCCAGAAAATAATTTCCGCCCGTCGGGCGGTCGAGGCAGCCGATCATGTTCATCAACGTGCTTTTGCCGGAGCCGCTGGAACCCATGATCGCCACAAACTCGCCCGGCAAAATGTCGAGCGCCACGCCGCGCACGGCGTGGACATCCACTTCGCCGGTGCGGTAAATCTTGTGGATGTCAGTGAGTTGAATTACGGGCTTCATTTCAATTTTACAATCATCCTCAACTGATTACTGCGAGGATGACGATGCGGATGAGGATGAGAAAAAGCTCACCGTCGCTGAAATCCGCCGCCGCCAAACGGATTATTCGGCTGCTGTGAATTTGCGGCGTCAGCTTGCACCACGCCGGTCACAACCTTGTCGCCCTCGACCACGCCGTCGGTGATTTCGGTGAAAATGCCGTCGGTGATGCCCACCTTCACGGGCGTTTGCTTGAGCGTGCCAGAATGTTCATCGCCGACCGGCAGATAAACCATGCGGGCTTTGCGGTTGCCACCGCCCTTGCCTTTGCCGCGTTCCTTGCCGCCAGCGGTTTGATTCGTGGCGGGCGCGACCTCGGCCACGGCGTTCGTTTGCACCGTCGCGCTTTCCGGCGGACGGAAACGCAGCGCGGAGTTGGGAACTTTCAACGTGTCCAACCGGTGCGCGACGACGATGGAGACATTCGCCGTCATGCCGGGTTTCAATTTGTAATCCGCATTCGTCACCGTGATGACGGCGTCGTAAGTCACGACGTTGTTCACGGTCGTCGGCGAATTGCGGACCTGCTGCACCTCGCCGTGAAACGTGCGCGTGGGATACGCGTCCACCGTGAAATCCACGGCCTGCCCTTCGATGATGCCGCCCACGTCCGCCTCCGCCACCGCCGCGTCAATCTGCATCTTGGTCAAATCATTCGCGATGAGGAAGAGCGTGGGCGTGTTGAAACTGGCGGCCACGGTCTGCCCCACATCCACCGAGCGGGAAATGACCACGCCGTCCACCGGCGAAATAATTTTCGTGTAGCCCAAGCTCGTGCGGGCATTTTCGAGCGCGGCTCTTTTAATTTTTACCACCGCCTCCGCCTGATGCAGCGTGGCGACCGAGGTGTCGTAGTCCGAACCGGAAACCAGCTTGTTCGTGTAAAGTTCCGCCGTGCGCTGCGATTGCGCAGCTTGCAATTCCAGATTCGCCACCGCACTCGCCAGGTCCGCCTCCGCCGAACCGACCTGCGCCTCATAGACGCGCGAATCAATTTCGGCAATCACCTGGCCGTTCGTCACCGCCGAATTGAAGTCCACGAAAATATTACGAAGGCGTCCCGACACCTGGCAGCCGACCTGCACGCTTTTATCCGGGTTCAAGATGCCCGTGGCGGTGACCGCCTGCGTGAGTTCGCCGCGCGCCACCACCGCCGTGTTGAACGTCGGCGCATCGGCGTGGCCGCGATGAAAATAAAACCAGCCGCCCGCGACCGCCGCGATGACCACGGCGATTACGATCCACTTGAATAAACTTCCACCTGATTTTTCCGGCATAAAATATTTTTAGCGTTGCGCCCTGTGAGACAGCAATCGCCACCGGCAAGTTACGATAATTTCCCGGCCGGCCGCAATTTGATTGCTGAAAAACAGTCCGGCAGACTGGTGGTTAAACCGGATCCATGCCGCAAGAATTTTTTCAACCACAGATCGACACAGATAAACACGGATGAAATCGCCGGGGGGAGCCGTTGCTTGACGCCACTAAAATGTGACCGACTCGTTTCTGATGGAAACTCACCCAGCCCCAGCCCCATCTGTGTCCATCTGTGGTTTCAACGGCATGGTTTCGGCTAAAACCGCACGGCGGGGATTTTAAGAAAAAGAATGGCGACCCTACCGGGAATCGAACCCGGGCTATCTCCGTGAAAGGGAGATGTCCTAACCGCTAGACCATAGGGTCGCAAAGGGCGTGAAATATATC
>JAYVQV010000353.1:0-6129 GCA_043776855.1 Limisphaerales bacterium
GCGGCGATGCGCCCGATGTTATAGCAGAAGCCCGCGCCCGTCGTGCGCAGCAGCGTCGGGAACAGCGGCGGCAGATACATCGTGAACAAGGCGAACACACCCTGGCAAAAACCAATCAACGGAAACCAGCACAGCAACGCCGTGTGGTCGCGCGCCGTGAAATACGCGAGGAACATCACCACGAAGTAAGCCAGAAACGTCCACGCAATCGTGGCGCGATAACCGAAGCGGCGCGCGAGGCAGCCGGAGAAAAAATTGCCGAGAATGGACGAGCCGATGACCAGATACATCGCGGTGCTGGCGAGTTTGTTTCTTTGCTCGGCGCTCATCGCGAGCACGTCCGGCAGGTTGCGGAGATGTTGCTGGTGCCAGAACATGAACGCCCAGTGCGCCGTGAGCGAGATGCCGCAGACGATCATCACCCAGAGGGTGATGCGCCGCGTTTCGCCGCGAAAAAGTTCGGCGAGGCCGGGCGGTTTTTGCGCGCTGGCTTTCGCGGCGTGCCATTCCGCCGGTTCGGGAACGGCGCGGCGAATCCAAAACACGAGCAGCGCGGGCAGCACACCGACCAGGAAAAGAAATTTCGGCGGCAGCCCGGCCATGAAAAAATTCGCGGCCACCGCGCCGAGGATGCCGATATTCACGCCGCATTGCAGCGTGGCGGCGATCCACGGACGCCACGTCTTCGGCCACGTTTCCGCCAGCAGCGATGCGCCCACGGCCCATTCGCCGCCGATGCCGAGCGCGGCGAGGAAACGGAAAATCATCAACTGCCACCACGTTTCCGCAAAGAACGACAGGCCGGTGAACGCCGCATACGTCAGCACCGTGAGGCTCAACGTGCGCGCGCGCCCGAGGCGATCACCGATAACGCCAAACACGCCGCCGCCCAGCGCCCAGCCGAGGAGGAACGCGCCTTGGATGATGGAGGCGTATTTTCCGACCGCCGGGTCAGTCGTCGCGAGGCCGCCGAGCAGCAGCGCCACGAACGGCGCGGCCACGAGCGTGTAGAGGTGCATGTCCAGCCCGTCGAACATCCAGCCCAGCCACGCGGCCACGCCGGACTTGAGCTGCGGGCGGGTGAGACGGGGATTCATGCGCGCGTTTTATACCGGCAACGCACCGCGAGGGACAGAGATTTTTTGGCGACCATTCATCCTCATCCTCATCCTCATCGTCAATTCGTTTTGAGGATGAGGATGAGGATGAGGATGGCGATGATTTTTAGCGCCCGCTGAACACTGCGTCGAGAATGACTTCCTTCGTCTTCCAGATTAGCGCCATGGTGATGGCGAGCGGCGCGAGGCCGAGGAACAGCAGCACGGTCGTCTGCAAATGTGCGAGCCAGAAAATAAACTTCGCGCCAAAATGGTCGTGCAGATGCAGCAGCCCCGGCGCGGCGGTGCTGATCGCGGCGAACGCCACCCACGCCACCAGCAGCCAGCGGTTGAGCGCGGTGAACTGCCGCGTCTCCTGCCGCAAGGTTTCATCCGGCAGCATCGCGCCGAGCTGTTTCAGAACCAGGTTGAGGTTGAATAAAAAAATCAGCGCGGACAGCACCAGCACGACCATCGCGGCCTGGAAAAAAAATTCGCCCGGCAGCCGGCTGAACCAAAAAAGAAACGGCGCGAGACCCAAGTTCACCAGCGCTGGCAGCAGCGCGCGATCCAGCGCCGAGCGCCACGGGCGTTCCTGCTTTTGAAATGCGCCCATCTGCCAGAGGCCGAAAATCAGCAGCGCGCTCAACACCACGACGGGCATGGTGCCGAGCGGGCGGAGCGATTCCACCTTGGCCGTCTCCACGCCGACGATGAGCCACGCGGGCAGTCCCCAGAACAGCGCGGACAATCCGCGCGCGAGCTGGCCGAGCGAGCGGAGGAGTTGCGGGTTGGGCGCGGTGTCTGACATTCGGTCAATGATGAAGGAAGAACGGCGGATGGAAAAACAAAATCAGCAAGGCTGACCGCTTGTCTGTCGGCGAATATTTCGGATTTCAGCCAGAGCCTTGCGCCAAGGTTCACCGGAGCGAGCCTCACGTTCAAGTTGAATGAATGCCTCGTCGAGTATTCGCCGCTCCGCTGACGTGGGCAGCCTTTCGAGAATTTGAGTTTTTTTTGAGGCGGCACTTTTGCGCCAACGCGGAGAATGTTTTGAAACTGCCTGAAATAAAACCATGTCAATTTTTTCGGAACAGGAATGGCCGGACGATTTTTTGAAGGCGATCCAGCTCGGCTGCGTTATGATTAAGCAAGGGGTCTGCCCACGTCTCTCTGGTGTCATTGCGGCAATCTTTTGCTGCGGCTGAACCAATCGTCTCGTAAGAGCCAAGGTTTTGCCTTAATTCTTCAGGAGTGCTCCACGAACCTAGAATAAAAACCCGGTCTTTTAAGTTGGCAGGAATTTTTTCTTTTGCCCGGTGTAACCGCTCCTCTTTGCCGTCAAAATCAATCAAAAGAACCATGAACCTGTTTGCGTATTTGGCCATTTCCGCGGTGTGTTCTGATTGAAAAACCTCCAAAACTTTTAACCAGCCGCCCGCCACCTCCAAGATTTGCATCCGCCGAAGATCCAAGAGGGGATCTTTTTGAAAGCCGTTGGCTAATTGGCGATTGGCATCATCTTCTGGCAAGACAAGAAGATGCGGAACATTTTTATTCATGCCCCGATTTCTCCGCGCACAAGCGCACCGACTAAATCTCCTTTGTAGTTTATCTCGCTCAAAAGACGGACAAGCGTTGGCTCAAGATGGTTTCTTCTGGACAAGATTAACGTGTTTTCATCCGAAAAACGCCGGATGGCTTCCGGGTTGTGCGAGGTGGTCAAGAACTGCCCGCCGGATTGCATTGCCCTGCGAAGGGCCATGATGAAATGACCGACCTCATCCAGCGCCAAGTAATTATCAGGCTCATCCCAAAAACAAACCAGCGGCCCGTAAGCATCGTTGGCCGCCAGAACCATCGCGCAGATCATGAAACACTTTTCACCATCGGACAGGTCGGCGAAAGGGATGCTGACATTTCCGAGGTCGTTTGAAAACCGAACCTCCAGGCTGCGGGCATCTTTTCCAACGACTGGGTTTTTTATTTCCCTGATGTCTGGCAGCACATCTTTTAGATATTTATCTATGTTCGCGTAAGCGGCTGGCGCAAGCGCGAGCAATCCAGAAAACCATGCGCCAAAATCCAAGCCATCTTTGCCAGGTTGCAGTGTCTCCGTCTCCGAATTTCCTTTCATCAGGCTGGGAATCGGGCGGAGAATCACAACCCTCGCCAGCCACTGCTTGAATATGAACAGAGGATCCTGGGAAGTTCGCTCTTGAACAATCGGAAGGGCTGCCCGGTGCCAATCAATTAGAAATTTCGCCTCGGCCTCTTGATTTGTTTCTGCCAGGCGAACCTGTGCGGCTTCCCGTGTGAACACCGGCTTGCTGTCGACCGCAAGCCCCTCTTCCAATACACGCAATTCTTTGAAGCCCGCTGGCAGTTCAAAAGCTATGAAGTATTTATAAATATGCCCGCTCAACTTAACTTCAATCTCGAACCGCATGGGAATATCACCGCGCTCCCGTGTCAGGTCTTTTGGTTTTACCACATCATCCACCCGGTTCGCACCGCGGGCGATTTGCTGGAGAATTTCCAGCGCCAACCCAACCGTTGTCTTGCCTGCGCCATTTTTCCCAATCAACAGAACTGAAGATTGATTTGCTATGGACAACTCAAAGTTTTCCAAGCACCGGAAATTGTGAATGTAAAGACGTTGTATCACAAAACAATCATACTTTGCTGCGGACACCGCCTTCAACTGCAATCTTCAAAAACTCAAATAAGTATAAGCCTTCAACCCGCGTTCGTAATCATCCAGCAGCCGCATCGCTTCGCTCGGTTTCATGCGGTCGGACTTGATGGCTTCGTCCATCTGCGCTTTCATCTGGCGTTTGAGTTCGTTCTCGTCGTATTGCACGGCGGTGAGCGAGTGGATGATGGTGTCGCCCTCAATGACTTCCTCGATGTAATAACCGGTCGGCTCGTCGGGTTCGAGGAAGACGTGGACTTCATTCACGCGGCCAAACAAATTGTGCAGGTCGCCCATGATGTCCTGATACGCGCCCATCAGAAAAAACCCGAGGTAATACGGCTCCACCTTGCCGTCGCCGTTCGTGTTGAGCGAATGCAGCGGCAACGTGTCGCGCACGTCGCGCAGGTCAATGAACTTGTTAATCGCGCCGTCGGAATCGCAGGTGATGTCAACCAGTGTGCCTTCGCGCGTCGGTTTTTCGTTGAGCCGCGAGATGGGCATGATGGGAAATAATTGTCCGAGCGCCCAGTGATCCAATAGCGATTGGAACACGGAAAAATTGCAGAGGTATTGATCCGCGAGCGAATCTTCCAGTTTGAGAATTTCCTCCGGGATATAAGCCTGGCCTTTGAAACTTTCTACGACTTCGCGGCTGATTTCCCAATAAAGATTTTCGATGCGCGCCTTGTCCGTCAGTTCCATGACGCCGAGCGTGAACATATTGTGCGCGTCTTCCTTGCGTTCCTGCGCGTCGTGAAACGCCTCCAGCTTGTTCAGCTTCGCGAGATTCTTTTTGATGTCGAGCAGCTCTTTCACGAGCGGATGCTCGCTGTCGCCGTATTGAAACGCGTCGCCCGCGCGAACTTTTTCGATTGCGCCAAACACTTCCACGACCAGCACGCTGTGATGCGCGACGATGGCGCGGCCGCTCTCGCTGATGATGTCGGGGTGGCGAACTTTCTCCGCGTTGCACACGTCGGCGATGTAATAAACAATGTCGTTCGTGTATTCCTGCAATGAATAATTCGTCGAGGAATCAAACGCACTGCGCGAGCCGTCGTAATCCACGCCGAGACCGCCGCCAACATCCATAAACTCAATCGCAAAACCCATCTTGACCAGCTTCGCGTAAAACCGCGACGCCTCCTGCACGGCTTTCTTGACCGTGAGAATATCCGGCACTTGCGAGCCGATGTGGAAATGCAGCAGCTTGAGGCAGTGGCCGAGATTTTCCGCCTTGAGGATTTCCGTCGCCGTCAAAAGCTCCACCGTGCTCAAGCCGAACTTCGCATTCTCGCCGCCGCTCTCCGCCCATTTGCCTGCACCCTTGCTCAACAACCGCGCGCGGATGCCGATGAGCGGTTCCACGTTGAGTGATTTTGAAATCGAAATGATCTGCTTCAGCTCCTCCAGTTTCTCCACGACCATGATGACGCGCTTGCCGAGCTTGATGCCGAGCAGCGCCATCTTGATGAACTCCGCGTCCTTGTAGCCGTTGCAGATGATGAGGCCGCCCAGCTGGTTTTGCAGCGCGAGGCCGGCGAACAGCTCCGGCTTGCTGCCGACTTCGAGGCCGAAGTTGAACGGCTTGCCCGCGTCCAAAATTTCTTCCACGACTTCGCGCAGCTGGTTCACCTTGATCGGGAACACGCCGTTGTATTTTCCTTGAAAATTAAATTCCGCGATGGAGTTTTGGAACGCCTTGTTGATGGCCTCGACGCGGTGACGAAGAATATCTTGAAAGCGGATGAGCAAAGGAAATTTCAAGCCGCGACCCTTGGCCTCCTCGATGACATCGGTGAGGTCCACGCTCGCGCCGGCATTTTGCAACGGCGTGGCGACAACGTGCCCCTCGTCGTTGATGTCAAAATACTTCGCGCCCCAGCGCTGGATGTTGTAGAGGTTGCGCGCGGATTCAATCGTCCACGGTTGTGCGTCGTTGTTCGGGATGCTCATCTAGTTTTTCTTAACGAGCGAACTATAAAAACTCCGGCGCAGAAAGCAATCAGCACGTTGAAAAAATTCGGTGACAATAATCCTCACGCCAAGGGCGCAGAGGCCGCAAAGGGAAAATGAATTGAAAACCTTTGCGGCCTTCGCGGCCTTGGCGTGAGGAATTCGGCTTTTCGCAGATTGATTTTGAAACTCTGGCGGCGTAAAACTGTTTCCGCCAATGAGCCACCCGGAGACCAAACGCCCCGCGCCGCCGCGCCGGAAAATTCCGCGCTCGTTCAAGGACCTCACGCCCGCGAAACATTTCAACCCGCGCACTTTTTTTCAGGAGCTGATCTGGAAAGGCTGGTTCACCCCGCGCCATGGCGAGGCGAAACCGCA
>JAYVQV010000354.1:0-6121 GCA_043776855.1 Limisphaerales bacterium
GGTGACGACGTTCGCGGGCAATCCACAAGTCTGGGGCAGCGCGAATGGCACTGGCACCAACGCACAATTCAATTCGCCCTGTGGCTTGAAGTTCGACACGCGCGGAAATCTTTTCGTGAGCGACGCGAACAACCACACCATCCGAAAAATCACCACGAATGGAATCGTCACGACCTTCGCGGGCGCGGCGGGACAAGATGGAATCGCCGACGGCGATTTGAGTGCGGCACGTTTTCGCGGCCCGGCGGAACTGGCTTTTGACCAGCGGGGGAATTTGTTCGTCGCGGATTCCTTCAACCAGACCATCCGCAAAATTTCCACGAACGGCATCGTCAGCACCGTCTGCGGTGCGGCGGGAATTTCCGGCGCGGACAGCGGCACGAACGGCGTCGGTAAATTTTTCAATCCCTACGGCCTCGTCGTCGCGGTGGATGGCTCGCTCGTCGTCGCGGATACTTACAACGAACTCGTGCGCGCAGTCATCGTGCCGTTCAAGCTCTCGTTGCAACTCGCAGGAGCGGCTCACTCCGCGACCCTATCTTGGGACACGGTCATCGGGAAAAAATACCAAGTGCAGTTCAAGTCCGACCTCACGGCGGCGGCGTGGACAAACCTTGGTTCCCCGCTGACGGCAACCGATTTCACCTTAAACGCGACGGATAATTTTGCGACCGGCCTAAAAGTTTATCGCGTGCTGCTGGTGAATTGACCCGCTCTGCCCGCATGGTTGTGCGGCTTGCTTTGGCGCGACGGTGAACGCACCATTTAATTATTCCATGCAAAAACCCGCGCTTTCCTTCTGGCAGATTTGGAACATGAGCTTCGGCTTTCTCGGCATCCAGTTCGGCTGGGGCCTGCAGATGGCGAACATGAGCCCCATCTACAAATACCTCGGCGCGTCCGACTCGCAGATCCCGATGCTCTGGCTCGCGGCGCCGCTCACGGGTTTTCTCGTGCAGCCCATCATCGGCGCGATGAGTGACCGCACTTGGGGGAAACTTGGACGCCGCCGCCCGTATTTTCTCGTCGGCGCAATCTTGAGTTCGCTCGCGCTCATCGCCATGCCGAATTGCAGCACGCTCTGGATGGCGGCGGGGCTGCTCTGGATTCTCGACGCGAGCATCAACGTCAGCATGGAACCCTTCCGCGCGTTCGTGGCGGACAAATTGCCGGAGCAACAGCGCGGCATGGGCTTCGCGATGCAAAGTTTTTTCATCGGCGTCGGCGCGGTGGTGGCGGGGATGCTGCCTTACATTTTGAAAAACTGGTTCCACGTCAGCAGCGAGACGAGCGCGGAGAATGCGATTCCGCTGAACGTAAAAATTTCTTTTTACGTTGGCGCGGCGGCGTTTTTTGGCGCGGTGCTGTGGACGATTTTTTCCACGAAGGAATATCCGCCGGAAAATCTGGAAGAATTTCGCCGGAAGAAAATCTCCAGTGCGGGTCTCGGAAACTTTTTTGCCGAAATCTTTTCCGCCGTGCGCGAAATGCCGGGCACGATGAAACGCCTCGCGCTGGTGCAATTCTTCACCTGGCTCGGCTTATTTTGCATGTGGCTGCATTTCTCCAATGCCGTGCCGGTGGTGTTCGGCAGCAGCGACCCGAACTCGGAAGTCTTCAAGCGCGGTGCGGAATGGGCGGGCGTGTGCTACTCGCTGAAAGACGCAGTGACATTTTTTGCTGCCATTGCACTTATGTTGGCGCTGCAAAAAATCAATTGGATATTTATCAATCGAATTATTATGGCTCTTGTAGTGGTTGGATTGGTTCAAGCAAGTTTTATTACAAACGTTTTCCTAAAGTGTTCATTGCTGAATGCTTTGATAGTGCTTGTTGTGTCTTGGGCGGGATTTCTTGCATTGATAATGGTAGCGAAGAAACTTGATCGTCGGAGAATTCATGGCATCTGCCTTGCACTGGGGGGCATCGGCTTGCTGGCGGTCGGGTTCATCCACGGCGAGGAGCAGAAAAATCTTTTGCTCATCGCGCTGGCGCTGGGCGGCGTAGCGTGGGCGAGCATCCTTTCGATGCCGTATGCGATTCTCGCAGGCGCGCTGCCGCCGGAGCGGATGGGCGTCTATATGGGCATCTTCAACTTCTTCATCGTGCTGCCGGAAATTCTGGCGGCGCTGACGTTTGGGCCGCTGGTGAAAAATTATCTCGGCGGCAATCTGGTTCACGCGGTGATGGCGGGCGGGGTGTTCATGCTCATCGCCGCCGCGCTCGCGCAATGGGTGAAACCTTCAGCGGCAACGAAGGCGGGGTAGTGCTAGTTTGCTTGAATTTGAATGGCGATTTCCGCTATTCGGACTTGTAGGGGCCGAGAAATTTGTCGCCGTCGAAATGAATCATGTGATCCGGCGCGTCAGCAATCCAAACTTCTGTTTCCCATGCAATGTCAGGCGCAAACTTGCGGAACGTATCACGATTGAGAAATGCGGTGATAAAAACAATGTCCGCCGTGCAATGCTTGGCGAGTCGTTTTAATTCCAGCAAGCGGACAGATGAGATTGGGCCAGAACTGTGAACCGCCTCAATCAGAAACAACCAGTTCTTCTTCGATGAATATGCAACCACGTCTGGCAACTCACCATGTTGCAGCTCAAAGAATTTTAGTGCCTGAAGTTTCTTATCGTCCCTGACCAGATATTTTTTGGCCGTGTCGCCGACATACAAAACTTCTACGCCAAAGCCGTAACGTGGTAGGAACTGTTCAATAATTGCCTTTTGCAACAGGTTGTGTTCGCCGGGGCTGAATTGAATTGTCTGTCCGTCGGGTAAGTTGATCGGCACTTGATTCAGATGACGCGCCGCTTCGAGGCGTTCGGCAAGCGTTGGTTTGTCTTCCATGAACTCCTCGACTTCATCCCCCCATGTCGGCAGACCAAATCGCCTGATGATTTCCAAATACTCTGGCGAGAGGGAAAAACCGCGGGTTGGATCGTTCCGCGCCGCGTTTGGCTTGTTGGCACTGGCAATGATGATTCCCGCGACGACCGGCAGCTTCAAATCTTTCCGCCGGATATCATCGTATGAACCCATCGAAATCTTTTCCTGAAAATGTTCATTGAGATAGGCAATGATGTCGCGCGACTTGAGCGTGGCCTTGCCTTCGCGAATCCGTGTCCGCGACCAGTCGGCACTTCGCTTCACATCTGCCACCGCCAGAAATGTCATCGCCATCTTTTCTAGTTCGCGTGGTTTCAAGCCTTCAAGCGGAAGACCGAGTTTCAAAAGGATAAAGAGCGCCTCGTTGCAAAGTTTCACCAGCTTGGCTGGCTTTTCTTGGTTGATGATGAATGACGGTATTTTCATTTCGGTGGTTTCCTTGAATTCCAGCGGCAGGGCAAACTGGTCGGGCAAATTGCGATAGAGGATTTCTCCCGAAGACAGCCGCTTGGTGGTGGCGAGGTATTTTTTGACAGAGCCAGCAAGATGCCACGCCAGCAATGGTGGAACCGCATTGCCCGCTTGATTGAACTGGCTGGTTTCCCCGCCGCAAAATTCAAACCAATCGGGAAATGACTGCAAGCGGGCAGCTTCGCGAATCAGCAACCGGCGGCGACGTCCGTCGAAAAGACGGATGCGTTGCATATCCCCCGTTGCACCCGCGAGATTCCGGCAAGTAAGCGTGCGGGCTGGCAGTTCAGGATGAAGATCGCGTGGGCGTATGCAAAACGAGGCGCGTTCATATTTTGCAACGTATTCATCCATGCTGGGGGTGAGAAATCGCGACTCCGGCGGAGCTTCCAGCATCCATGCTCCAAGGGCTTCGCTCGCAGTAATCCGCCCCGGTTCCTCGTTGAAAAATTGAAACTCTCCACGATGACCAACGACGATGACACGCTCGCGATTTTGTGGAACGCCATAATTCACAGCATTGAGCAACCGCACTTCGATGACATAATTTAAGCCCTTCAAAGCTTCGAGTATCTGCTCAAAATACCAGCGGTTGCTGTAAAGCACGCCGCGGACATTTTCAAAAACCCAAATCTCCGGCTGCACCTGTTTCACGGCGGAAATGAAAATGGGAAATCCATCCCGCGAATCTTTTAATCCCATTTGATGCCCGCCAACACTGAACGGCTGGCAGGGCGGACCTCCGATTACCACATCGGCTTTGGGGAATTTTGTTTCTGGTGTCAGCATCATTTGCTGGCAATCACCTTTCAAATTTCGCCGGTAAGTTTCACACGCGTCCGCATCCTGTTCAAAACCTATGGTCTCAAATCCCTGCGCCTCGAACCCCAAGGCCAGACCTCCACAGCCAGCAAATAAATCCAGCACACGGATCTTCCCGCTTGGATTTGGTCGGAGGAGAGAATTGATTCTTTCAGCAAAATTCATTTATGGAAATTTTAACCGTCGGCAGAAGCTAGAAGAGGTTGTTTGCTGCGTCAATGCAATGACAAGGTTTGTTCACTTTATCCCCGCCAGCCGTTCCTTCCAAATCTTGTAAAGCTCCACGGTGGCGCGGATGTCGCGCAGGCAGAAAATCCGCTTGATGGTGTCAGGCGTAGCTTCACACAAATTCAAAATCCACGTCGGGGAATGACTTGATGCGGCGGCGGTCGCGGGTGAGGTGCGGAATATTGCGTGCCGCCGCCTGCGCCCGAATGAGAAAATCAGGCAATACTGGGTTGTCCGAATCTTTGCGGCGGTATTGGCGAAACGCCACGCCCGCCCGCCACGCCGCGTCAAAATCCACGTCTAACCGCTGGAAAAGGGACAGCGCCTCTTCGACGTGTTCTCGCGTCCGGGCGCCCGCTGCCAGTTCGGCGAACGTCACCGCGCTCACAGCCAATTGATCGCGCTGAATCCATTTTTCAATCGCGGCGGCACAGTCCTCGTGAGCGGGATGATGCTGATCCAGCCAGGCCACGATGACGGATGTGTCCACCAGAATCATGGCCGAGTGCGGCGCAGTAATTCCTCGCCTGAACAAATGCCGTCCCAAGTGCCCGCAAAACGGCGCACATGTTCCACCGCCGCCGTGTGCCCGGCTTGATCTTTATTCACAAATTCCGCCGCCGCCCGCCGCAAGACTTCGGTGGGATTGGTCTTGGCGGCGCGGGTCTTGGCGCGAAAATCCCGCGCGAGCGATTTTGGCAGTCGGATGGTCAATGTTTCTGTCATACAAGACTTGTAACACACTCGGCTAAGCCGGGACAAATTATTTTATCCCCGCCAGCCTTTCCTTCCAGATTTTGTAAAGCTCCACGGTGGCGCGGACATCGCGCAGGCAGTATTCGGCGATCTCGCGGAACTTTCCGGCTTCCATCATGTCTTTCACGTCCATGCCGGTCACGCCCGCGCTCTTGGGCGATTCGATGCCGAAGGCTTTGCAGTAAAAATCCAGATTGAACCGCCGCGCCGCGCCGTCGCGTCCGCTTACGCTGTAAAAAGTGAATTGCTCCGCGAGGTCGCAGTGCGGCTCGACGGCGTAACGATAGCCGAGCCAGTTTTTCTTGGTGATGGGAACATTCAGCAATGCCGAGCGCAGGTAGATGAACGGCACGTCGAAGCCGCGTCCGTTGAAGGTGACGATGTTGTCGTAGTGCTTCGCTACGTCCCAAAACGCGGTGAGCAATTCGGTTTCATCTGCCACGGGAACGAACTCCACCGGGCCAGCTTCATTCGCATCGTCTTCAAAATCTTCCGCGATAAAAATGGACTGGCCGCGTCCGGTCTCGGCGTTGAGCATGGCGATGCAGACGACTTGCGACGTGAACGGCCAGAGCGACATGAAGCGCGTGATCTCCTCGCGCTTGGCCTGCTTGGCGATGGCGTCGCCGATCTTCTCGGTTTCGCGGAAGAGATATTCCTGCTGCGCTTCGTCGAAGTTTTCAACCGGTTGCGCCGAGGTTTCAATGTCGAATACGAGGGTGGCCATATGAAGACATTAACCGCCAAGACGCCAAGGACGCCAAGAAAAAATGGTAGGGCTGACCTGCTGGTCAGCCAAACGGCGGTGCGGCAGCACCGCCCTACCGAACCGGCTCGGCAATCAAATCGTAATCGGTGTGGCCGATGATTTTGACCTTGGCGAACTCGCCGATGGGAAGTTTGCCGCGCACATAGACGCGGCCATCAATGTCCGGCGCATCTGCTTCGCCGCGAC
>JAYVQV010000355.1:0-6104 GCA_043776855.1 Limisphaerales bacterium
TCCGTCATGCGGACGCGGAATCACCTGGACGCTGACGACCGAGCCGACTTGCGCGGCGGCGGCGGCACCGGAATCAGTGGCGGCTTTCACGGCGGCGACATCGCCCCGGAAAAATACGGTGACGTAACCACTGCCGACTTTTTCCCAGCCGGTGATGGTGACGTTCGCGGATTTGAGCGCGGCATCAGCGGCTTCCACGGCGGCGCAGAAACCTTTACATTCAATCATTCCAACAGCTTGTTTTGACATATTCGTTTTGAGTTAAAATTTATTGTTGGTGAATTATTTTTTCGCGGCGGTGCCGAGGAAGGCGGCGAGGAGTTCCTCGTGCGGGCGCGCGATGATGTGCGAACTGACGAGTTCGCCGGCTTTCGCGGCGGCTTTGGAGCCGGCGTTCACGGCGGCTTTGATGCTGCCGACGTCGCCCTGCGCGATGACGGTGATGAGTCCGCCGCCGATGGCGACGGTCTTGATGAGGGTGACGTTGGCGGCCTTGACCATGGCATCGCTGGCTTCCACGCTACCGACGTAGCCCTTGGTTTCAATCATTCCTATTGCTTCGCTCATAATTTTATTTGTTTTGGTTGATGGTTGAGAGTTGTGTGAAATTTTTTAACCGCGGATTAACACGGATGGACACGGATAAAACAAACGCGCTGGAGCGCGGCCTTCAGGCCGCTTCGATGCGCGACCGTCAAGATCGTTCGAAACGTGAAGCGGCGTGAACGCCGCGCCCCGTTCCCATCTGTGTTTATCTGTGTTCATCTGTGGTTGAAATTATTTAATCAGTTCGACCGGCGTGTGCGGTTCAAGATTGCAGGCGTTGCCTTCATCGGTGTCAATGTGGACTTCCAATTTGAAATTCGGATCCACGCGCACCAGCAATTGATCCAGCGTGATGGCGCACGCGCCGCCGATCTTCAGCTTCATGTGGTCGCCGGCTTTCACGCCGTAAAATTCCGCATCCGTCGGGTGCATGTGAACGTGGCGCTTGGCGCGGATGACGCCAACGGGCATTTCAAAAAATCCAGCCGGACCCATCAACATGCAGCCGGGCGTGTCCTTAATGTCGCCGGAACTGCGCAGCGGAATTTCAAAACCGAGCGACACGGCGTCCGTGTAGGCGAGTTCGATCTGGTTCAGATTGCGGCACGGGCCGAGGATGCGGAGATTGGAAATGACGCGGCTGCGCGGGCCGATGAGCGTGACCGTTTCCTTCGCCGCGAACTGGCCATCCATGTAGAGCCACTTGTGAACGGAAAGTTTTGCACCCTTGCCGAACAGAGCTTCGACCGCTTCCGGCGTGAGATGGCAATGACGCGCACTGACATTCACGACGAGCGGACTCGGCGCGGCGGCCACGCGCGGCAACGGCTTGCCGAGCTTGGCGTAGACCGCCTGTCGAACGAGATGTTCGACGACGGCGCGATGCGGTGCTGGTGCGGCAACGGACATAGATTTTGAAAGACTTTGCCAGATTTACGAGAATGGTCAACAAAATTCTTGCAAATAATTCCACAATATTCCAAAGTGTTGAAACTATGACGGCAGAAGAGCGCAAACACCGCATCGAAGCCTACCTGCAAAAGGTCGAGTTCGCGTCGCTGGAAGAACTCGCCCAGCACGTTGAGGCGTCCACTTCCACTGTTCGTCGTGATTTGACGACGCTTGAAGCGAGCGGGAGTTTGCGCCGGACGCACGGCGGTGCGCGCATCATCGCGCCCAAGACGGATGAATTTGCCTTCACCGCGCGCGACACGCACCAGCTTTCGGAAAAAGAATTGATTGGCAAAGCGTGTGCCGAACTCATCGGCTCAAATCAAAGTGTCATTTTCGACGCGGGCACAACCGTCTTTCATGTTGCTCGACATCTCGGTGAAAAAGCGCCGCACATCGTCACCAACTCGCTGCCGGTCGCAAACTTATTTGCCTCGGCGAACAAAGTGGAAGTCATCATCGCTGGCGGCGTGATTTATCCGCGCCTCGGCGTGCTCGTCGGGCCAATGACCGTCGAGGCGTTTTCCAAAATGCGTGCCGATGTCGCCATCATGAGCGCAGGCGGAATTACTTTGGAAGGCATCACGAATTCGCACGCGCTGCTGATTGACATCCAGCGCGCGATGTTGAAGGCGGCGGCGAAAATTATTTTCTGCCTCGACCACACGAAGTTTGGCCGCGCGTCCGTCTCGCATCTGTGCGGCTTGGAGATGATTGACGTGGTGGTGACGGACAGCCAGGCGCCGGCGGAACTGGTCGCCAGCCTGCGCGAACGCGGCGTGGAAGTGATGCTTGCGCCGGCGCCGGATACCGACGGTGCAACCCACGGCAAGCCGTGATTTTCAAACGGTGAGATGCCGCGCTTGCCGCTTGGGCAGCGAAGATTTTTTCGCGGCGCGGTGAGTTGCGGATTCCTTCGGCAGAAATTCGCGGAGCAGCTCCGGCGGGTCGCGGTGGCCGAGCCGCTGCCAGTCGCGCCACAATGTTTCGGCGGCGAATTTTTTCTCCAGGTTCAATTCGCCGGTGAGAAATTCAAAAATCTTTTCCGCCAGTCGCACCAGCGCGATGGTGTCCGTGCGGCCAAGCTGCGCGTAAAGCCAGTCGCTGAAACGGAGGAGGCTCGCGAAGGCTGACGGTAGTGGAACCGGCGTCTCGCCTGTGAGTTCATGTCCGTTGCCAGAAACACACAGGCTGGAAGCCTGTGCCACTAGCGGCAGCGTCTCCACAAAATTTCCGCTGTTGCCAACGAGGTCCCAATACTTCGCGAAGCGGCGCAGCCGTTGCATCGTGGCGAAATCAATCAGCTTGTTTTGCAAGATGTCGTAGGGCGGATGCGCGTTGTAGATCATCTGCCACTCGGCATCGTGACGGATGATCGGCGTGCCGCGCAGGCGTTTCAGGATGCCGACTTGGATTTCCTGCGGGCCAAGCGCGATGAGCCGGTCGAAGCCGACGCCAAAACTTTGCACCGTTTCACCCGGCAGGCCGACGATCAAATCTGCGTGGATGTGGACGCCGGTTTCTTGGCGGAGAAAATTAAAATTATCCGCGAGCCGCTCGTAATTCTGCCGGCGGCTGATAAGTGAGCCGACTTCGGGGTTGAACGTCTGGATGCCGACCTCGAATTGCAGCGAGCCGGGCGGAAATTTGGCGATGACCGCGCGCAACTCGGCGGGCAGCCGGTCGGGAATCATCTCGAAGTGATAAAAGTGGCCGGGCTGATAACGTGCGAGGAAAAATTCGAGGATGGCCTTGCTCGTGACCGCGTGGAGATTGAAGGTGCGATCCACGAACTTGAATTGTTTCAAACCGCGATCCAGAAGTTTTTGCATCGCGGCGAGAAATTTATCCAGCGGCACTTGCCTCACCGGAATGTCGAGCGACGACAGGCAAAACTCGCAGGTGAACGGACAGCCGCGCGAGGCTTCGACGTAGATGATGCGATGCGCGAGGTCGGCGGCAGTGTAGTAATCGTAGGGCAGGGCGATGCGCGAGAAGTCTGGCAACTCGGCGGGGATTATTTTGGGAAGCGGAGCGCCGAGCACCGGCTCGGCAAGTTCGGAAGAATTGATTCCATCGAGCCGAGCTGGTGCTCGGCGCTCCAACAAAATTCCGCACACCTCCGCAAATTTCAGATCCGCTTCGCCGGTGATGACGTGATCGGCCAGTTCCACGATGCGTTGGCCTTCGGTCTCGTAGCTGACTTCCGGGCCGCCGAGGATGATTTTTATTTCTGGTCGCACGCGCTTGATGGCGGTGATGACCTCGGTGGTTTCCGCGACGTTCCAAATATAAATTCCGAAGCCGATGATTTGCAGCGGAGCGCCGGTCTCCGACCCGGCGTGTTCGGTGGCGGCAACAGAACCGAGCGGGGTCGGAGACCGGCGCTCCAGTAGCGCGAGAATTTTTTCCGCGATGTCCAGCGGACGCTGGTTGATGTCGAATTCCGCGATGACCGCGCGCGGTTGCAATTCGCCGAGATTGGCGAAGAGATAGCGCAGTCCGAACGCGGCGTGGCTGAACTTGGCGTTGAGCGTGGTGAGGACGATGTCCGGCATCGTTGGGAAGGTAACAATTTCTATCGCGTGCGCCAAAGGGGAAAACGGTTAACCACGAAATACACGGAACACACGAAAGGAAAACGGAATCAAGCGGCTGATTTTTTTGACAGCGCCTTAATTTACGGAGCGCGGCTCTGCGAGCCGCAGCCCATCCGCATTTCCAAAGTCACTATTTATTCCAAACGCTTCCGGTTGGGCGCGTCCGCTGCGGGTCACAGACCCGCGCTCCGTTTCCAAATTAACGCACTGCCACTTTTTTCGTGTAGTGCGTGGGTTTCGTGGTGAAAAATTGCCGGCTCAATGCTTCGGCATCTTGGCCATGAATTCTTTCGCGTTGGCTTCAAGCTGCGCGGCGGTGAGGTCTTGTTGGTGCGTGGCGAAAGACCATTGATGACCAAACGGATCTTCCACCTGGCCGTAGCGGTCGCCCCAGAAGGTGTCGGACATGGGCATATTGATTTTGCATCCAGCCGCGACGGCGCGGTCAAACAACGCATCGGCGTTCTCCGTGTAGATGTGGAGATAAACGCTGGAGCCGCCGCGACTTTTTGGCGAAAGGCAGGCGGGTGGAAATTCTCCGGCGAGCATCAGCACGGAACTGCCGATCTTCATTTGCGCGTGCATCAAATTTTTTCCGTCGGGCGACATGAGCCGCATCGTCTCCTGCGCGCCGAGGGCTTGCTTGTAAAACTCCAGCGCCTTGAGGCCGTCGTCAACGATGATGTGGGCGGATAGCGTGCTGAATCCGGGGGGAATGGGTTGGGTCATAATTTTTATTGGGTTGGTCTTTTGAAAAACATTTCAAGATGCCGTTGGAAACGCAAGCGAATGTTGAGAGCCTCGAAAGCGGTGGGTGCATCTCGACACTAATCTTCCTCGTCCTCGAAACCGCGCCAACACCAGCGAGGACGAGGACGAGAACGAGGAGGATTGGACAAAAACAATTTCAAGCTGCATCGGCAAGCTGTAATCCGAGGGCTTTTCTTTTGACGCGCCACGGCAAACCGGTTAAACAGACGACTCAAATTTTCCTGCGATTCAATTGGTTGCGTCGCAACTCCGGCCGGGCGGCGGAGTTTAAGCCGAATCCATGCAGTCGGAAATGGGGAGCACAGCCGCCCCGGCTGTAGTTCGGCGCGCCCTCGCGCCGAACCTGAACGCACGGAGGCCAACCGAATGGAGTTTGGTTTTCGTCCGTCCGGGCGGGTCGCGAGGGCGCGACCCGCTGCGCCCGAGGCGGGCGCGCTCCCCAATTCAACGGCATGGTTTCGGTTTAGGCCGCGTGGCGAAACGAAATGGTCGCCCGAAATTTTTCTCGATGAGCTTGCGAACGAAATGGCTGGCGCGCGGTGGCTTGACGGCGGGACTGCTTTTGGCAGTCGCGTTGACGGGCTGCACGGCGGCGCATTATCGCAAGTCGGCGGATGCGGCGGCGTATGGCGTCATCAAGCAAAAATCATCCCGCGTAAAAAACATGGATGGCGCTTTCACCATCGAGCAGACGAACGAACTTCATCTGGAGTATCTGCCGGTCATCACCAACGTCGTGGATTACTTGGGGACGGACGGCGAACGCGAACGCGGCGCCAGCATCTTGCGGCTGGAGGATGCTTTGAACGTGGCGATTCATCACAGCCGCACTTACCAGTCGCACAAGGAACAGCTTTATCTTTCGGCGCTGTCGTTGAACTTGTCGCGGCATCAGTTCACGCCGATTTTTTCCGGAAGCGGGAGCGCGGGTTATCATGTGGTCAATGAGGAGACGGCGCCGTTGAGCGATAAATTTGTGGAGTCGCGCAGTGTCAACGCCAATGGCACGCTCGCAAGCGAATGGCTGGTGCGGGATTTGGGCCGGATCACGACAGCGTTCACGGCAGATTTTTTGCGCTTCGTCGTGGGCGATCCTCGGCTGGCCACGTCGTCGAAGTTGAGCGCCACGTTCGTCCGTCCGCTCTGGCGCGACGCGGGTTTCAAGTCGGAGATGGAAAGCCTGACGCAGGCCGAGCGCAACTTGCTGTATGACCTGCGCGATTTCACGCAGTTCCG
>JAYVQV010000356.1:0-6088 GCA_043776855.1 Limisphaerales bacterium
GCCGTGGTCGTTCATGTTGAGGATGAGATTCTGGCCCATGACGGCCAGACCGATGAGTGCGATATCACCTTGAGGTTGCATTTGGTAGTTTGGTTAAAGTAGTTAAAGACGTTGAACCACGATACAAAAGCCCTTCCCATGCGCCAGCAGTTTCTTGATGAAATAAATTTCAGTTCACCATGAAATTCGGAACTGCGTCGGGAAAAAATTTGGCGGCAAACGGAGCGCGGAGCATTGCCCCTCACTTCCCCTCAAACTTGACGGACATTTTCATCTTCATGTTCATCATCTGCTTTTGCTGGCCGACATTCATGCCCATCGTCGTCTCGGTGTCCGAGTCCACCGTCGCGGACGGCGGCAGGAGGTGGCCGAGGTCCACGCTCGATTTCCCTTTGCCGGTGGTGACGAGTTTGACGAGATCCATTTTCATGCCGGGCATCGCGGGGCTTTCAATCTTTTGATTGGCGGCGTTTTGCGTGACAGTGCTTTTGAACTCCACCCGGTCGCCTTCCACGGACACCAGTTCCACCGTCGTCATCTGATCCACGGTCATGCCTTGGGATTTAATTTTTTGGCGATGCTCCCACCTCGCGCCGGGACCGACGGCCTCCTCGGGCAATGGTGTCGCCGCGCTGCCAGCGGAATCTTTCATCTGATCGAGCGTCTGTGCCAGCATGGGATTGCTGTCGCTGGAGGATTTCATTTCCATGGTCTTCGTGATGCCGCGATCAGACATCCGGCCTTCACCGGCCATGCTGCCGACATTGCCCAGTGCCGCTTTCATGGCTGCGCCCGTTGGTGATTTGGCATCTTCGCCCGCCGCCAAATCCGTTGCGCCGAAATTAATCGCGTAGGTGATCTCGCCGTCGGCAGAAACTTTTTTTACCTCGACGGACATGGTTGTCGTCATCGCGGGCATATCCATCGCGGGCATCGCGTTGCCGGCGGCGGACATGGTCATGTTCATCTTCGTGGTCATCACCACCGTCTGCTGGTCACCGACGGCCGGGTGCAGGCGCAGCACCGTGCGCGGCTCGTCACCGGCGGAAAGCAGTTTTACCGCCGACTTGGCGGCGCTGGCGGCACCGGCTTTAGCTTTGGAACGGTCATTCGCAACGGCCACGGCGGCTTCACCAGAAGTCTCCTGGATTTTTTCCGCGAGATACTTCGCCCGGTAGCCGACCATCGGCTTGTTCCAGTCAGAATTATTCTGCTGGAATTCGACGAGGGCGCGCTGGGCTTCGAGATATTTTTTGTGCGCCTCGGCGGTCTTGCCCTTGGTGTTCAAGGCGTCCGCCTGATCAATGACGCCATAGACCACCAGATAATCCGAGTCCGGCCCCTCCGCGCGCGCCGCGCCCAGCGACAGCAGGAGCGCGAGCAAAAGGCTGCGGGTAAAAATATTTTTCCGCGACGCCACGCGGGGGTCCACCGGTGCAGGAGCAAATGGGAGATTCATGCGCCGCAAAGTAATGCGTCAAGGGCGGAGGTCAAACCAAAATGTGTTCGCGGCAGCTACGCGGGTGCAGCTTGAAACTGTTGCGATCTGGCTCCCTCGCCCCGCGAGGCACGAGCGGGGAGAGGGCTGGGGAGAGGGGATTTTTATTTCGCAAACCATTGGCCTCCTCTCCCCGGCCCTCTCCTCCGAGGAGGAGAGGGAGTGGAATCCAATGCGAAGCACAACCGGGTCACGCTGCACCCGAAGTCTGGCTTGCTTGTTTATCCGGCTTGCCTGCTTCAATTATTTTTCTAAAGGCGTGTCTGAAAATCAGCAGCCAACGAATCATCCTCATCCTCATCCTCAAATTTTTTGGGAAGGATGGATGAGGATGAGGATGATTTTGGGCGGCGCCATTTTCAGACCGGCTCTCAACTTCCGGGCGGGAGCACCAGCCCGTTTCAAGGCGGCAACTGTCCGCCCGGCCAAATCTCTCACTCGCATTTTTTCCCAGATTGGATGAAACTAACACCGTGTTTCCCCGAAGAACAGATCAGCCGTCGCCCGTCCGCCCCGCCGTTTTTTTTCTCGGTGTGATTTTATTTTTTTGTGCACAAAAAACTTCCGCGCAAATGCCGTTCGTCGGCAGTTATTTTCTGCACGACCCCGGCACGGCCATCAAGGACGGCACGAATTATTACATCTTCGGCGACGGCCAGGGCATCTCCGGCATCAAGTCCGGCGACCTGCGGAACTGGAGCAGCACCGCCGCCGTTTTTCCCGGCGGTCCGCCGGCATGGACATCGAATGACATTCCCGCTTTCACCGGCTATTTCTGGGCGCCGGACATCGCTTACTTCAACGGGCGCTACAATCTTTATTACTCCGCGTCGCAATGGGCCACGCGCAATTCCGCCATCGGCGTCGTCACCTCGCCGTCGCTTACGAACGCCGTCTGGACAGATCAGGGCAAAGTGGTCGAGTCCTATTATCCGCTCACCGCCAACGCCGACACCTCCGCCTACAACTGCATTGATCCGAGCATTCTCGTGGACACGAATGGCTCGGTCTGGATGTCTTACGGCTCCTACTCGGACGGCATCGTGGTGACGCAGATCAATCCGGCGACCGGCAAACGTCAGAACCCCGCCGCGCTGGGAACCAAGGTTGCGAGCAGTTCTTTGACTTACGATCAGAACAGCGAGGAAGGCTCGTGCCTCTATCAGCGCGGCGGCTATTATTATTTGTTCGTGAATTTCGGCGGCTGCTGTTCCGGCGTGGACAGCACTTACAACATCCGCGTGGGCCGCAGCGCCAATGTCACCGGGCCGTATCTCGACCGGAACAACGTCAGCCTGATTGGCGGCGGCGGCACGATGGTTTTGGAAAGCACCGCGCGCTTCATCGGCCCCGGCCACGCCGCCATCCTGAACGACAACGGCACGAACTGGTTCACTTATCATTACTACGACGCGAAAAATAACGGCGCGGCCACCGTCGGCATGAACCGCCTTTTCTGGACGACCGACGGCTGGCCGGCGGTGACGAATGACTGGAGCGCGCTCTACACTTTCAACACCAACGCCAACGAACATCTCGGCCTCTACAACGGCACGCTGCAAAACGGCGCGGCCACCACGAATGAAAATCTGCGCGGCAACGTGCTGAATCTCGACGGCGTGACGAACTACGTTTCGCTCCCGCTTTCGGTGGGCAACGCCAGCACGTTCGCCGCGTGGGTGAAGTGGAATGGCGGCGCGGACTGGCAGCGGCTTTTTGATTTCGGCGCGAGCACGACGAATTATTTTTTCCTCACGCCGCGCGCCAGCACCGGCGCGATGCGTTTCGCCATCACCACGAACGGCGCCGGCGGCGAGCAGCAGATCAACTGCACCACCGCGCTGCCGACGAATTCCTGGTGCCACATCGCCGTGACGCTCGACGGCACGAACGGGCTGGTCTATTTGAACGGCAGTCCGGTCGGCACCAACCTTTCGCTGAAGCGCCGCCCGTGGCAGACGTTGTCACGCAATAATTTTCTCGGCAAAAGCCAGTTCACCAACGACCCGCTGTTCGGCGGAAAAATAGATTCGTTCCGCATCTTTGGCCGCGCGCTGTCGGCGGCGGAAATCCGCGATCTCGCCTGGGCGCAGCCGTCGCTCGCGCATCGCTACAGCTTTAATTTCGTGAGCAATAATCTCGTGTGGGACTCCATCGGCTACGCGCACGGCACGCTGATGGGCGGCGCGGTCATCACGAACGGCGCGCTCGTTTTGAACGGGACGAGCGGAACTTTTGCGAATCTTCCCGGCGGCCTCGTCTCCGGCAGTGCGGCGGTGACGGTGGAATTTTGGGCGACGTTCGGCGCGAACAACAACTGGGCGCGCGTGTTTGATTTCGGAAACATCATCAACGGCAGCGGCGCGAATTATTTTTTCTTCAGCCCGCACAATGGCGCCAGCGGCCAGACGATGGAAATCAAGACGAGTTCCACCACCACGTTCACCATTCCCGGCACACTCGACAACCGCACGGTTCACGTCGTCTGCATCGCCGACCGCGCGAACAATTATCTCGCGGTTTATACGAACGGCGTTTTGGAAGCGTCGCTCACCGCGTCACCGCCGGCGTTGACCGGCGTGAACGGCGCGTGGTCATTCCTTGGCCGCTCGTTATTCAGCACCGATGCGTATTTGACCGCGACGATTGACGAATTTCGCATCTACGACGGACGCCTCACGCCGCCGGAAATCGCCACGGATTTTCAGTTCGGGCCGGACAATCTCGCGTTGCCCGTCGCGCTCACGCAGACAAATTCTCCCGCGAACCTCGCGCTGTCGTGGCCGTCGTGGGCCGTCGGCTTCGCGCCGCTGGGCAGCGCGGATTTGCTGGCTTGGACGACGAATAATTTTTCACCCGCGCTCGCCAACGATCGCTGGACCCTGCTAATCTCCAAGACCAACACCGCCAGTTTTTACCGGCTCAAACGCTGAAATTTAAGACATGAAATTAAAACCAATCCTCGCCGCCGCCCTCGCGCTCGCAGTTTCTGCCCGCGCCGTCACGATTGAAATTCAGGCCGACCAGCCGGGTGCCAAAATCAATCCCGCGATGTGGGGTATTTTTTTTGAGGACATCAATTTTGGCGCGGACGGCGGGCTTTACGCGGAGCTGGTGAAGAATCGCGGCTTTGAATTTCCCGACGCGCTCATGGGCTGGAGCAAACTTTCGCCAAGCAAGGCGCGCGGCAGCCTTTCCATCCGCGATGAAAAGCCGTTCAACACAAAAAATCCGCATTACCTGCACATCGAGTCCGAGGGCAAAGATTTGTTCGGCGTGGCGAACGAGGGCTTTCGCGGCATCGGTGTGAAACGCGGCGAAGCGTATAATTTCTCCGCGCAAATCCGCACGACCAGCGGCTCGCCAAAATTACGCGTGGAACTTTACGGCAGCGACGGCGCGTTGCTGGACACGGTGAAGCTCGGAGATTTTTCCGGCGACTGGAAAAAATTTTCCGCCGTGCTGCATCCGAAAGACACGGACGCGAAAGCGAAGTTGTATCTCCTCGTGGACGGCGCGGGCGCGGTGGACGTTGATTTCGTCTCGCTCTTTCCCGAACACACTTGGAAAGATCGCCCCGGCGGTTTGCGCGCGGACATGGTGCAGGCGCTCGCGGATTTGCATCCGGGCTTCATGCGTTTTCCCGGCGGCTGCATTGTCGAGGGCAGCGAACTCAAGGGACGTTATCAATGGAAGAAAACCCTCGGCCCGGTCGAGGAGCGCGAACTGCTCATCAACCGTTGGAACTATGAATTTCTCCATCGTCCCACGCCGGATTATTTTCAATCGTTCGGCCTCGGGTTCTATGAATATTTTCAACTCTGCGAGGACATCGGCGCGCAGCCGCTGCCGATCTTGAGCTGCGGCATCGCCTGCCAGTTCAATTCCGGCGAACTCTGCGCGATGAGCGATCTCGATACCTACATCCAAGACGCGCTCGACCTGATTGAATTTGCCAACGGCGACGTGACGACAACGTGGGGCGCGAAACGCGCCGCGCTCGGCCATCCCGCGCCGTTCAATTTGAAAATGATGGGCGTGGGCAACGAAAACTGGGACGCGCCCTACATCGAACGCTACGCAAAATTTCACGCCGCAATCAAAGCGAAGTATCCTGAAATCCAGCTCGTCTCCAGCGCCGGGCCGTCGCCGGGCGACGCGCATTTCAAATACGCGTGGCCGAAATTGCGCGAACTGCACGCCGACATCGTGGACGAACATTGCTACGACAAGCCCGCGTGGTTTCTCGGCAACACGCATCGCTTCGACCGCTATGACCGCAACGGCCCGAAAGTTTTCTTCGGCGAATACGCCGCGCAAAGCGACTACACCGTGAGCGTGAAAAATAAAAACAACTGGGAGTGCGCGCTCGCCGAAGCCGCCTACATGACCGGGCTGGAACGCAACGCCGCCGTCGTCCGCATGGCGAGCTACGCGCCGCTGTTTGCGAACACCGAGGCGTGGCAGTGGACGCCGAACATGATCTGGGTGGACAGCCTGCGCCTTTACGCCACGCCAAATTATTACGTCCAGCAGCTCTTCAGCCGCAATCGCGGCGATGCCGTTTTACCGACGCGGATTGATGGCGCG
>JAYVQV010000357.1:0-6055 GCA_043776855.1 Limisphaerales bacterium
CAGGCGAAGAAACTGGATTTGGATTTTGAAGATTACGGCAAGCACGACTTGCACATCCACGTTCCCGCTGGCGCGACGCCGAAGGACGGACCGAGCGCGGGCGTAACGATTTGCGCCGCGCTGGCCTCGTTGTTGACCAAGCGGCGTGTGCGTTCTGACACGGCGATGACGGGTGAAATTTCTCTGCGCGGTCGTGTGTTGCGCGTTGGTGGCATCAAGGAAAAAGTCATCGCCGCCGCGCGCTTCGGCGTGAAGCAGGTGATTCTGCCCGAGGGCAACAAGCCCGACTGGATGGATGTGCCGGCGGAAGTCCGCGCGAAATTGAAGGTGCATTTCGTGAAGCAGATTTCCGAAGTCCTGCAACTTGCCCTCGCGCCGAAATGAGTGCTGGCGCACGGCCTGCTGGCGCACGGCCTGCTGGCGCACGGCCACCATTTTTAATTTGAAAACTTTCCGCCAATTAAATTTCGCTCTTGCGCCCCTGCTTGCGGTGGTGATTTTATTTTTTACCGCCGACGCCCGTTCGCAGACGAATACGTTGTCCGACGCGGAAATCCAAGGCCGCGCGCTGGCGCAAAAAATTCTGGCGTTGCAGCCGATGGGAAAATTTACAAATACGGCGATTCTTCAAATCCGAAACAAAACAAGGCGGGAATCTTATCCAGTTCGGGTTGTCGGTTTTCCAACGATGAGAAGCTGGGGCAGTGCTTACGAAGTTGTTGCCACCAACCCGCCAAGTAACGAAGGCCTTAACTTTTTTGTAATCCAGCACGAATCGGGTTTTCAAAATCACTATTTAAGGCAACACGCCGTCCAGACAATTACATCTGGCTCCGGACCGAATACAAACTTCCCCATCAATCCAAATTTGTCGGAAGATGAAATTGTAGGCCCATTTGCCGGTTCAGATTTTACCGTAGCCGACCTCGGCCTCGAATTTTTCCATTGGCCGCAGCAGAAAGTTTTGAAGAAGGAAATCCACCGCAGTTGCGCCTGCACGGTTTTGGAAAGCACGAACCCAAATCCTTCCACGAACGGCTATTCGCGCGTGGTGTCGTGGGTGGACTCTGAATCGCTCGGCATCGTGGAGGCCTACGCCTACGACACGAATGGCAAGAAGCTGAAAAATTTCTATCCCAAGGACATCAAAAAGGTCAACGGCCAGTGGCAGGTGCAGACGCTGGTGATGGAAAATCTCCAGACCGGCTCCCGGTCGCGGCTGGAATTTGATTTGAACAAATAGCGGAGCGCGGCTCTGTGAGCCGCAGCCCGTCGCCAGGCTAACGTGTCTTGAGGATTTTGATGCCTGTTTCAAATTGAAGCCGCTGCGGGTCACAGACCCGCGCTCCGCGAAAAGAACAATCCACCCCACGATACGCCTCTGGTGGTATTGGCTCCCAACGGTTTTAACCTTACACTGCCGACATGAAACCACCCCGCTGGCTGGAACAGCCGCGCTGGCTCGTGCTGCTGGCGCTGGCCTTCGCGCTCGCGCCGGTGTGGCTGGCGTGGGTGACGTATCGGGAGGCGCGTTCCAAGGACGAACGGCTTTTTGAGACCAGCGCGCAGATGCTGGCGGACCAGTTGCGGCGTGAACTGGGAAACAATCTTTATTTGTTAAGCACGATGCGCGGGCAGGCGCTGCCGCTCAACCGCGCTGCGTTGCTCAATGGAAAGTTCATCCCCAAACTTGACTGGCAAAAACGGCTGCCGCACTTGCTCGCGTTTGGCTACGCCGATCTGACGAATAGCCAGGTGTTGCTCGGTTGGAAGAGTGAGGAACGCACTCGACTGCCGGCGGTCGGGGAAAACTTGGCGGCTGACCGGCGGGTGGCGGCCGTTTTGAAGTTCGTCCGGCCAAGCGATGGCGCGGCGGATTCGGATTGCGTGCTCGACCAGCACCGGCTTCTGATTCTTTTCGGGTTCGATGGCAGTGTTGCTGCGAAGGTGCCGCGCGGCTACATCGCGGGCTGGATTGACCTTGAATCTCTGTGTCACGATCAAACCTTGCCGCTGCTCCAAGATCAAGTGCTCGCCGCCACGCCGCTGGCTGAAAACGAATCCACGCCCGGCGGCGCGAAGCGGATATCCATCATCGAAGGTGGTTCGCAATGGGGCGTGGGCATTGCGCGTGGCGCGAATTTCAACCAGCGTTACGGCCCGCCGCCGCGCTGGCTGGCGTTCACGGCGGTGGCGTTGAGCGCCGTGCCGTTGCTGTTGATCCTGGTGCTGGCCGGGCGCGCGGCGAAGCTGGGCGCCACGCTGGCGACGGAGCGCGAGATTGCGCGGCAGCAAAATTTTTTCACGCAGAGCGTCTCGCATGAATTTCGCACGCCGCTGGGAATCATCCTGTCCGGCGCGGATTTGCTGGACAACTATCTGGAGCAACTTTCGCCCGAACGTCGGCGCGAGGTGCTGGCGGAGATCAAGGCCAACACCCGGCTGATGAATGAAATGCTCGAACGTGTGCTGCTGCTGGGGCGCATCGAGGCGAGCAAACTTTCGTGCTCGCCAAAACCGGTGGCGCTCGCGGCGTTCTGCGATGACGCGGCGCGCAAGGTGACGACGGCGACCAACGCGCGCTGTCCGGTTGCGGTGACGGCGGACGGACGCGCGGTGATGCTGGACGCCGCCATCGTCGGCAGCATCCTGGACAACCTGCTTGCCAACGCGGTGAAATATTCCGCGCCTGGAAAAACGGTGGCGCTGCTGGCGGTGGTGGAAAAAAACTCGCTCGTGTTCACCGTGCGGGACGAGGGCATCGGGATTCCTGCCGAAGATTTGCCGCGCGTGTGCGATCCGTTTCATCGCTGTGCGAATGTGGGCGAAGTTCCCGGCACGGGGCTGGGGTTGGCGATTGCCCGACGCAGCGCGGTGTTGCACGGCGGCGCTTTGAACATTGAAAGCGTGGAAGGCCGCGGCACGACGGCGACCTTGACGCTGCCGCTGGAAATTTCCACATGACCACGCTCCTGCTCATTGAAGATAACGCCAGCCTGCGCCGGAACATCGCGGAGATGCTCACGCTGGAGGGCTACCGCGTGCTGGACGTGGCGGACGGCGCGGCGGGCCTGCGGCAATTGCGCGCGGAGAAAACGGATTTGATTTTGTGCGACATCATGATGCCGGGCATGGACGGTTACGAAGTGCTGGCGCAGGTGCGTGCGGATGCGGCGATGGTTTCGCTGCCGTTTATTTTTCTCACGTCGAAGGGGGAGATGCCTGATCTCCGGCTGGGAATGTCGCTGGGCGCGGATGATTATCTGCCGAAGCCGGTGGCGCGCGACGAATTGCTCACGGCGGTCCGCTCACGGCTGCAACGGCACTCGGAGCAAAGCGCGTTCGTGCCGAATTTTGATTCCGCCGCGCCGCTGGAGAAGCTGGGCATTTCCGCGCGCGAAGCGGAAGTGCTGCTGTGGATGGCGCAGGGAAAAAGCAACGGCGACATCGCCACGCTCTGCGGCATCAGCGTCGGCACGGTGAAGAAGCACGCGAACCATATCTTCGACAAGCTCGGCGTGGAAAGCCGCGCGAGCGCCACGCTGCGGGCGCTGGAAGTTTTGGCGGCAAAGGGCTGAGGGCGAAAGGTCTCTCCGCAAATCCGCGACATCTTGGACTGCGGTGGCAAGGCGGCAGCCGCGACACCGCTTTCGGATGCAAGGCAGGACGAATGTCATCTGGCGGTCGAAAGCGGCGTGGCGCTCTGCTTCCCGCCGCCGTCCAAGATGCCCACCGTCATGCGAGTGTTGCGCTTCGTTATGGATACGCTTCCCAGAAGCAGCGCTCCAATTTTTCAGAAATCATTTCACCCGATACCACCAAAGTCCCATTGTCGGATCGTGGCGCGTGGCGGAGACTGCGGCATGAAAAATTTCTGCGCCGCTAAAAAGGCAAAATGTTTTTCAAAAATGTGCGGACTGCTGGCGCTGTTCACGGTCGCGCTTCAAAGCAGTTGGGCGACGCCGCCCGCGACGTGGACAATGGGTCACAAGAAAATTCTCATCATTCCCGTGCGGTTCACGGATCTGGCTGGCCCTTCGGATGCGCCCAACTCATCCGGCTACTATTCCGGCTGGGGCAACATCACGAACGGCACGAAGCTGGCGGAGATCACGAATTTTTTTGCGGCGCAGTCGTATGGCAAATGCACGGTCGAGTTCACGCTGCTGCCGGAGATTAATCTCGGCGTCAGCTATAATTATTATACCAACCGGCTCGACGCGGATTCAACGCAGTCGAAATTCACACGGTGGTCCGACCCGGGTTCAATTCTGGATGACGCCCGCGCGAAAGCGCGACAGGTCGGGCTGACGAATGGCAACGCCGCTTTGTATGACACCGACAATTACGATTTGGATATCGTGGCGACGCGGTTTATTCCGCCGCAGGAATTCACCGGTTCCCAGGGGCTGACTTACGGCAAGGGGGTTTTCGCGCCGAACTTCAAGGTGCTGGCCCATGAGCTGTGTCACAACCTCGGCCTCCAGCACGCGAACGGAAATTCCCGCGCCACGATTCAGGCGCCACAAAAAGCCGGCACTTACTTCACGGATGCCTATGGCGACGTATTCTGCCTGCAAGGCTACAATGATACCAAAGCCGTTCCCTTGCTGCCGGACCGGGACGCCAACGTGTATTGGAAATTTCTGCTGGGCTGGTTGCCGGCGGAGAACATCATCACGGCGGCCGATTCGGGAACGAACCGGATTTACGCCTGCGATCAAGGCGCGATTGCGGCGGGGAAAAATTACGCGCTACGGATTGCGCGTGATGCCACGCACACTTACTGGTTCAGTTTCCGGCAGGCCATCACGAATTCACCGGAGGGATTTTGGTCGCTGAATGGGTTGGAAGTTCACGCCGGCGCCGAATCCGTTTTGAGTTCCGCCGGCGCCACGGTGTTGTTGGACCTGACGCCCGGCAGTCGCGGATTGCCCGGCGTTTCCAATTCACCTTACGCGACGATGTATGATGCGCCGCTCGCCATTGGCCGCACCTTCAGCGATTCCGAGGGGAACATTCACGTCACGTCCATTAAAAAAGGCGGCACCGTGCCGGAGTCGCTGGACGTGATTGTGAACCTCGGCGCATTCCCCGGCAACGTCGCGCCCACCGCGGCCATTTCACCCGCGACGCTGCTGCTCGGCGCGGGCGTCACCAATGTTTTCACCGTCACGGCGAATGATGCCGACAACGACGCGCTCGCTTACTACTGGGAGTTCGATGACGCCGACAAGCTGGGCGGAAATGAGGCGGGGAACCTCCATCCAGATTCACGGCTCGCCACGCAAGGCAGCCACGCGTGGACGCGCAACGGAGATTATTTAATTCGCTGCACCGTGAGCGATATGAAAGGACACCGCACCATCGCTTCCGCCAAGGTGACCGTCACCAACGGCACGCCCGCCATCCTCACCATCACCGGTGTGGTCAAAGACGAGAACGGCAATCCGCTCGCGGGCGCGGTGGTGAACAATTACAAGCCCGGTGTGGTCAACTACGGCGCGGTGCGCTTTGCCGGTTCCAGCGAAACGGCCAACGACGGCCAATACTCGGTTCAGATTTCCGGCATCGGCCCTTACACGAACAACCTGGCCGTGCTGCACCTGGGTTACGCGTTCACCTGCGCGGTGGCCAACGCCGCGATCATCGTGAGCAATGCCAGTGTGACGAACGTCAACTTCACGCGCAGCCGCACGAGTCGCACCATCGGCGGCCAGGTGCTCGTTGCGGGACGCGGCTACAACTCGACCAATGACGGGGCGTTCACCGTCAGCGTCGGCGCGCAAAACGTGCCGGTGAATTCCGGGTTCTGGGCCGCGACCATTCCCGACGGCTCGCTCGTCAGCATCACCGGCACGGCCGCCAACCCGGCCTACACCTACGCAGTAAATTTTTCCAATCCGAACCTCATCGTGAATGACAACACCAATCAATTTTACTTTGCCATGAACCTGCCCGGTCAAATGCCGCAGACCGGTTTCGCCAGCAGCGGCACGAATAGCGACGACACCGTCGGCACGGTGCAGATTCCGCTGCTGCTGACGCCGCCGCC
>JAYVQV010000358.1:0-6053 GCA_043776855.1 Limisphaerales bacterium
GGTATGTGCGGCACCGTGAGCTGGCATAAAGGCGTAGATTGGTTTGTGGACGTCGCAAAAAAATTGGCGACCGAATTTGCGGACCGGGAAATCCAGCTCGTCTGGATCGGGGCTGCCGAAAACGAAATGATGCTCCACCAAGTCAACCACGACCTCGGGCAGGCGCGGCTGACGGAGCGCGTGCAGTTCATCGGTTTCAAGTCTGACAGCCGGCCTTACCTGGCCGCGCTGGATGTTTTTTTGCTTTGCTCGCGCGAGGATTCGTTTCCGCTGGTCATGTTGGAGGCCGGTTCGCTGGGGCTGCCGGTGGTGTGTTTTGCGGAGAGCGGCGGCGGGCCGGAGTTTGTGGCCGCAGACGCCGGCATCGTGGTGGGCTACGCGGACACGCTGGCCGCCGCGCAGGCGCTGGTGAAATTAAATGACGAGCCGCAACTCCGCCGGCAGTTGGGGGAAACCGCGCGCCAAAAAGTTTTGACGCAGCACACGCTGGAAACGCAAGGGCCAAAAATTCTCGGCTTGATGAAGCAACTGATGAAATGAATCACGCACTTAGCCGAAACCATGCCGTTGAAACCACCGATGAACACAGAGGGACACAGATGGGGCTGAAGTTTGGTGAGTTTCCGCCAGCGACGAGCCGGTCACTTTTAAGTGGCGTCAAGCAACGGCTCCTCCCGGGCGATTTTATCCGTGTTTATCGGTGTCCATCGGTGGTTAAAAAAATTCTTGCGGCATGGATCCGGCTTGGCTTAAAAAATCTATAACCATGACCATCATCCTGACCATCTGTTCCGCCAACTACCTCGCCCACGCCCTGACGCTGGGCGACTCGGTGATGGAACACAACCCGGACTACAAATTCGTCATCGGCCTCGTGGATCCGCTGCCGAAAGAACTGGACAAGGCGCGTTGCCCTTACGAGGTGATTCCCGTGGAGTCGCTCGGCATCGCGGGCTTTTGGGACATGGTGAAAAACTACGACCTCGTGGAGCTGAACACGGCGGTGAAACCGTTTTTCATGGCGCATCTTTACGAGCGCGATGCCGCCGTAAAAATCGTCACCTACATTGACCCCGACATTCTGGTCTGCTCCAGCCTGCAACCGCTCGCGGAAAAACTTTCCCAGCACAGCCTCGTGCTGACGCCGCACAACAACACTTACGATGACTCACCGGCCAACTTGAATTTTGAGCAGGCCATGCTGAACCTCGGCATCTACAACCTCGGCTTCATCGGCACGTCGCGCAGCGAGGAAACGCTGCGGTTTCTGAAATGGTGGCAAGTGCGGCTCCAACATTCCTGCTACTACCAGCCCGGCTCCGGATTTTTTGTGGACCAGCTCTGGATGTCGCTCGCGCCGAATTATTTTGCCGGTGTTCACATCGCGCGCGAGCCGGGCTACAACATGGCCTACTGGAATCTGTTCGAGCGCCAGTTGACGCAGCGGGACGGAAAGTTTTTCGTCAACGAAAAATGCCCGCTCTACTTTTATCATTTCAGCAGCTTCAACGTGGAGAACCCCGTGGGCATCGTCAAACGCAACCAAATGCACATCCCCACGTTCGCCGAGCGCCCGGATTTGCGCCCGCTCTTTGATGAGTATGCCCGGCGGGTCGTGGCGCGCGACGTAGCGTTTTTCAAAAAAATCAAATACTCCCTCCGTCAAAACATTCCTCAACCCGGTTTATTTACCGGCAAAGGAATGAAATATGCGCTGCAAAATATGCTGCGCGCGCTGCCAGCAAATATGCAGATGAAAATGGTCCGCCTCGCGCAGTTCACCATCAACAGCTTCAAAAAATAATTCCGCCGCTGGCCACCATGAATCAAAATCCTCCCCGCCGAAAATGTTTCGGGCTGTTCGCGCGCCGCGAACGCTGGGGGCTTTCGCGGCGCGGCGGGCTGGCGCTGCTGACGGCAGTTTTTTTCACCGCGCTCGTCTGGGTTCTCAACGTGCAGCCGTTCCTCGCGCCCACGCAGCGGCTGGACACAAAAATTCTCGTCGTGGAAGGCTGGCTTCCCAGCTACGCCCTGCGCCTGGCGGCGGCGGAATTTCGCGACGGCCATTACGAAAAAGTTTTCACCACCGGCGGGCCGGTCGCCGGTTCGGACGGGGCCACGAATATTTTCAACACCGTGGCCAACGTGGGGGGCGACGCGTTGCTCGCGGCGGGCGTGGCGGCAGACGCCGTGCAGGTCGTCCCCGCGCACACCGTCGGGCGCGACCGCACCTACACCTCCGCCCTCGCGCTGCGCGCCTGGTTTCGCGAACACCACCTGCACGTCACCGCCATCAACGTCGTCTCGGCGGATGTCCATGCGCGGCGCACGCGGCTGCTGTTCCAGCGCGCGTTCGGCAGCGAGGTGCGGGTAGGCATCGTCGCGATTCCCGATCCTGATTACGAGCCGCGCCACTGGTGGCGCTACAGCGAAGGCGTGCGGGAAATCCTCGGCGAGAGCATCGCGTATGGCTACGCAAAATTTATTTTCACGCCGGAAAAAAGCGGCGGGCAAGCTCCTTGATTGTGACCAACCTTTTACCGACAATGAAACCCTAAGAATCTATGAAGACCAAAACGCGTTCCGGCCTGAACCAAATCCCTGCCGTTGCATTGGGGAGCGCGCCCGCCTCGGGCGCAGCGGGTCGCGCCCTCGCGACCCGCTTGGGCGGACGAAAACCAAACACCATTCGGTTCGTCTTCGTGCGTTCGAGTTCGGCGCGAGGGCGCGCCGAACGACAGCCGGGGCGGCTGTGCTCCCCATTTTCTTCGGCATGGTTTCGGTTAAACCAAATTCTTTGCAGCGGCGTGCTGGCGGCCAGCGTCCTGCTGGCCGGACGCGCCGCCGCCGGCCAGCCCATTCTCCAAGACCCGCCGATGATGTCCACCAAGCCCGCCGCGCAATTGGAAGCCGAGTCCAAGAGCGATCTCGCGGTCTTCACCCCGATGGCGGACAACCGGGACAGCTCGCTGCCGCAGCCGTTAAAAATCGGCAAGGTGGTGCTCCGTCCGCACGTCAATTATCAAATCACCTTTGGCACCGGCCTTGTAGCCAGCCCGAGCAACACGGTGGACTCCACCATCCAGACGATTTCTCCGGGCTTCGCCATTGATTTTGGCCGGCACTGGACTTTGGATTACACGCCGTCCATCCGCATTTATTCCAGCAAGGCGTTTCATGATTCCGTGGATCATTCCGCGTCGCTGCGCGGAGCCTTCAGCTACGAGGACTGGCTTTTCGGCGTGACGCAGGGCTTTTCCAAATCCGATTCGCTCGCCGTGGAAACCGGTATGCAGAGCCAGCAGGAAAATTACAACACCGAGCTGACCGCCACGCATCAGTTGAGCGAAAAATATTCCTTTGATCTGAATTTGAGCCAGGTCATCAACGACGTCGCCACGGTGGGCACGAATTTTTTGAGCGGCGGCAACCAGACCTCCCGCACCTGGAGCACGCTGGACTGGCTGAATTATCAGGCCGGCAAGCGCGCCTCGCTGGGCATCGGTGCCGGCCTCGGTTATGTGGACTCGGACATCGGCGCGGGCCAGCTTTTTGAACAGTTGCAAGGCCGCGTCCAATGGCGCATCACGGAGAAAGTCAGCCTAAGCCTCAACGGCGGTTTGGAAGACCGCCAGATTCTCGCCAGCGGCAGCAGCGATTCCTTGAATCCGATTTTTGGCCTGAGCCTCCGCTACGCACCGTTTGAACACACGCAAATCACGTTGAGCGCCAACCGCACCATCAGTTCTTCCGACTATTATTTATCCAGCCAGACCACGGAAAACACCGGCGTCAGCCTCAACGTGTCCCAACGATTGCTGGAAAAATTTTATTTGAGCGGCGGCGTCAGCTACGGCCACACGGATTACAAGAACTCGGCGGGCGCGTTTTCCACCGCGCGGTCGGATGACAACTACAACTTCACCGCCAGCTTGAGCCGCGCCTTTCTCAAGCGCGGCAACATCAGCGTGACCTACAGCTACGGCGACAACCGCTCCACGCAGACGGACTTTTTCGGCGTGGAACACCACGACTTCACCTACCGCAGCAGCCAGATCGGCATCAGCGCCGGGTTTGCCTACTGAACCGGGCGCGCGCCGGGCTTCGGAAAATTCATGGACGAAAAAGCAGCGAGCAAAAAATTTCTCCTGGCGGCGGGCATCCTCGCCGCCGTTTTTTCTCCCGTGCTGTGGTCGCTCGCCCGCTTTGCGTGGCGTGATGAATTACATTCCTACATCGTGCTGATCCCGGCGGTGAGCTGGTATCTCGCGCGGCTGCAAAAAAACCTGCCGCCAGTTTCCGTCCCCGCAAAATTTCCCGCCGCCATTTTTTCGCTCGCCGGGCTGGGGCTGCTGGCGTGGCACTGGTTCGCCCCGCGCGCGGCGCTGGCCGATCATCTCGCGCAAACCACGCTGGCGTTTGTGCTGCTGCTGGCGGCCACCGGGTTTTGGTTTCTCGGCGCGGCGCGGATGCGGGCGCGGGCATTTCCGTTCGCGCTGCTGCTGTTCCTGGTGCCGCTGCCGGATGCGGGCCGGGAGGCGGTGGAAGTTTTTTTACAAAACGGCTCGGCCTGGGTGGCGGGCTGGATGTTTGAAGTTTCAGATTTGCCGGTGCTGCAAACGGGGCTGCAATTCAAATTGCCGGGCATGACCCCGCTGCAAGTCGCGCCGGAATGTAGCGGCATCCATTCCACGCTGGTGCTGCTCATCACGAGCCTTGTGGCGGGAAACCTTTTTTTGCAACGCCCCTGGTCGCGCGCAACGCTGTGCCTCGCGGTGATCCCGCTGGCGCTGCTGCGAAATGGCTTCCGCATTTTTGTGCTGGGCGAACTGTGCGTCCACATCGGGCCGCACATGATTGATTCGCCCATCCATCATCGCGGCGGGCCGCTGTTTTTTGCGCTGTCATTGCTGCCGTTCTGCCTCCTGCTATACTGGCTGCGGCGAAAAGAACGGGCGGCCAAACCGGTCGAAAAAATTAATCCAAAAAATTTAACATGAAAAAATTCCTGCAATTAATCCTGATCTCCGCCGTGCTGGCGCTGGCGCTGGGCGGCACGGGCTGCACGTCGAAGATGAAAAAGGCGTATCACGAGTCGCGCGCGGACAAAATGTTTGCGGCCGGAAATTTTGACGGCGCGGAGATCGAGTATCTGCGCGTGCTGCGGGACGACCATGAAAATGCGAAGGCGTTTTCGCGGCTGGGCGGGATTTATTTCGACCAAGGCCGCTACCAGATGGCCGCGCCGTTTTTGGAACGCGCGACCAGCCTGGCGACGAACGATTTGGATTTGCGGTCGAAGCTTTGCAAAATTTACTCCGCCTCCGGCCAGTTAAAGTTGGCGCGGGAAACGGCCGGCTTCATCATGGACCGCGATTCGCAGAACGCCGAAGGGCCGTTGCTGCTGGCGCAGACGGCGGCGACGGCGAAGGAGATTGCCGCCGTCCGGGCGCGGCTGGAAAAGCTCGCGCTGGCGGGCGACCGCGCGCCGTATCAGGTGGCGCTCGGCACGCTGGCCTTTCGCGAGGGCGATGCGAAATCCGCCGAGGCCGCTTTCCGACGGGCGCTGAAACTTGATGCGAAATCCGCCGACGCGCTCGAGGCGCTCGGGGCATTGTCAGCGCTGCAGAAGGACATGAAAAGCGCCGGGGAAAACTTCAAGGCCGCGGCGGAGTTGTCGCCCCTGCGCTCGCCCCGGTGGCTGGTGTATGCCCGTTTCAAATTGCAGGCGGGCGAGCCGGCTGCCGCCCGGAAAATTCTTGATGACGTGGTGAAAGCCGCGCCGGACTACATCCCCGCCTTGATGGGCCTGGGCGAATTGGCGCTCGAGGGAAAAAAATTGGACGAGTGCCGCGCCACGCTCGACAAAGTGCTCGCGCGCGACCCGGATAATTTTGACGGCGGGATGCTGAATGCGCGGTTGAAATACGCGCAGGCTGACATGGCCGGCTGCGTCGCCGTGCTGGAGCGGATGTCAAAAATTTATCTGCAATCAACGGCGGTTCACTTCCAGCTCGGCGCGGCCTACGTCGCTGCGGGCGATGAAACGAAGG
>JAYVQV010000359.1:0-6048 GCA_043776855.1 Limisphaerales bacterium
CGCCGCCAGAACTCGGCGGCGGCGGCACAAAAACATCGTAGCCGCGATAGCGCGCGGTCACAGGTTTGCGTTCGACGGCTTGATAGCCCGCAAGGTCGCCGGACGTGATCAATCCTTTGCCGCCGGACATCTCGGCGGTGATTTCAGCGGCAATCGCGCCTTGATAAAAAGCGTCCGCGCCGTGGTCAGCAATCATTTGCAACGTCCGCGCCAGATCGGGTTGAATCAAACGGTCGCCCGTCCGCCACGCGCTGCCGCCGGGTTTTCCGAAGACGCGCTGGAGTTCCGCTTTTTCCGGTGCAGCAGCCAGCACTTCGTTCAGCAAATCCGCGAGGTATTTGTCGAGAATAAATCCGTCGCGCGCCAGCGCCACGGCGGGTTGAATCAATTGTGACCACGGCAATTTTCCGAATCGTTTGTGCGCCAGCGCAAGGCCGCGAACCGTGCCGGGAATCGCGACCGAGCGAACGGAATACTGCGACTCATCCTTGCCGAACATCGCGGGCCACGCCGCCGTCGGCGCGGTCTCGCGGTAATCGAACGCCACCGGTTCGCCGTTGCCGGGCGCGGGATGGACGAGCATGAATCCGCCGCCGCCGATGTTGGCGGAGGCGGGATAAGTCACGCCCAGCGCGAAGGCCGTGGCGACGGCGGCGTCCACGGCATTGCCGCCTTGCTTAAGAATGGCGACACCCACATCCGAGGCCGTGCCGGAGATGGAAACCACGACGCCGTTGTGACATTTCACCGAGTCGCTGGAATATTTTCCGGGAGGAATTAGCGCGGCGGTTACGGTCGGGGCTTTCGTGTGCGCGCAACCAGCCATACACAACGCCAACAAACCGACAAATAGAATTGGCAAATTTGTTTTCACATCAAGATTCAACTCTGCCATCCAATGAAACGTCTGCTTCTTTCTGTTCCATGGCAGTTACGGTGTGCATTTGATTAGACGGCATCTGCCCGCGCCGCGCAATCGCGAAGGCCACGAGGTGCAGGGCGATGCAGACCACAAGAAAAACTCCCACGACAAGCGGCCAATAAAAATGGTTGTAAGATGAATTTCTCATCCAACCGTAAACCGCCAGCGCGAACGCCGCGCCAAGCATCCGGCCCAGGCCGTCCACCAGATGCAGCAGGCCCATCGTCTTACCCATGCCCGCTTCGCCGCTGTGTTTTTTTGCGGTCTCGTCGAAGCAAGGCGTCATCAAAACTTCGCCGCAAATAAAAATCACGATGGCAATCGGTAGCATGATTGGATTGTTCGCGAACAACAGCAACAGCAGCCCCGTGCAATAAAAAATCACCGAGGTCATGGACCACCATTCCCATTTGAAACCGCGCCGATACAATTTCGCCGACAGATACACCGCCAGAAAATGTGCGCCGATGATCGTTGTGCAAACGCTCGTCAAAGAAATAATCCAGACCGGTTTGGTCGAGCCGCACTGGTCAATGACGTATTTGGGAATGATCGTTCCCCAGCAGCCGTAAGGCAGCACCATCGCGAAACGCCGCAGAGCGTCGGCCACAAAGTTTTTGTTCTGGCAGAGTGATTTGAAAGTCGTCTTGCTGGCAGATTTTTTTTGCTCGGTCAGCGCGGGAGCATTTTTTGCCGCGAGTCCAATCGCCAACGGCAGATAAAGGAAGCCCAGCAGAATCGCGTGCGCGCCGTAACCAACGCGCGTGGTCATCTGGTAGGCGATGCTGTTGCCGAAGAACGAACCGAGATTCAGCAGCGTGGCGCGCTTCGCCACGGAGCGGCGGAGAATTTCCGGGCTGGAATGAACCACGAGGATTGTGTTGAGGGCAATTTTTCCGAGCACAAATGCGAGTCCCGCCGCGAAGACCGCGACGGCCGAAATTAAAAATCCCGGACTGGTCGAGATGATGAGGAAGCTCGCCAACCCAAACACGATGCTCGTCGTCAACGCGACGCGAACGGAAGTCCGATCCGTGAACCAACCCGCGACCGGAGCGCAAAGTGATTGTGCGAGGACGTAGCCATTTAGTAACAGCGCAATCCGCGCATACGACAAGCCGCCGAGATTTTCAAACAGCGGAAAGATGTAGGGCTGGAACGCGCCGCGCGCGAGGAACAAAAGCCCGATGCCGACGCACACCAGCCAGATCGCCGTGGTTGAGTCAGAGCGCGGGCGCATTTCATTCCAGCTCGTAGAGATCCGTCCACGAGGCGATTTGATTCACGCTGTCACGCACGACTTCAGCATCCGCGTCCACCAGTTCGATGTAAAGTCCGGCGCGATAGCCGCTCTTCGAGAGTCCAATCGGCTGGCCGGCCTGCGCGCGCACTTCGTGATAGAGATAGCCGGGAAGTTTCGTGACACGATCCAGATGCCGGATCGAACGCAAGACGCCGTTCCGGGGTGCGAACGGCGTGACGACGGCCGCCGCGAGATTTTTGTCGGCGCGCAAATCAGGAATCTCGCCGCGCAAAATTTGATAGTAGGCGTGAACCATGTCCATCCCGTAAGCCAGTTCCAGAATGCGCGGACGATTGCCGCCGGGACGCGCGGCGATTTCGCCCAGTCGCGAGCCGATGAATTCCACATGAGCGGCGCTCGTGGTCATGTCCAGCGCCCGCACGCCGGCGATGGCGAGTTGGTCCAAATGTTCTTTTTCCTCGGCGCTCAACTGCGGCGGAAGCAACCGCGCAAAATGATGATAGTCGTCAATACCCACATCTTTTCCCGTCAACACTTCCACAGCGGGCGTCGTGTAAACGCGGCCAGCTTTGTCCATCAGGCAGTCCACGGAAATATTTTTCCCCTCCATGTATTCCGCCAGCACGACCGTCAGATGCGTGCCGCGTTTGCCGAGACGCTCATAATACTTCGGCACTTCGTCCACGATGGCGCGGTAGTTTGCCAGCAACATTTCCGGGTCGGTGTTGCGCGTAGCCCACATGCTGGCGGACACGTTTGCGGGCTGCAAAAAACACGGATAGCCCAGCTCGTTCGCAAATTTCAGCAGCGCGGATTCTGATTCAATGACCTTAAATTTCGCCACCGACTCCGGCCCGATGCGGTCGTGAAACCGCTGGCGCATGATGTTTTTGTCGAGGCACAGTTGCGCGGACGCGGGAGAAATCCCCGGCAGCCCGAGCGCGACGGCGACTTCCGCCGTCTGTGCGACGTAAAATTCAATCACGTTGTAAAGGCACGCGACGCCGAAACGTTTTTGGATGTCGCGGACGGCCGCGATGAGTTCCGGCAGCGGACGGGAAAAATCAAACCGCTCGACGACCACGAATTGCGAGACATCCCCGAGGCGGGTCTTGCTGTTCGTGTCCACGAGAATGCCCAACTTCAATCCGTGCTTTTGCAGATTCTCAAATTCCCCGCGCCGCACCATGCCGAGGAACAAAACGATGCCGGGTTTTTTTTCTCCCTCTCTTCCATCGGATGGAGGAGAGGGCTGGGGAGAGGAGGCGCGCGGCTGGCTTGGCTCGACTGCCCCTCTCCCCGGCCCTCTCCCCACTCGTGCCTCGTGGGGAGAGGGAGTCGGAATATTTGCGTCCGGGTTCATGTCAGCGATTGAACAAATTGTTCAAGCCGGGTCAAACCGGTGATGATTTCTTCCGTCGGAATCGCGTAGGAGATGCGGATGTTCTGGTCAGCGCCGAAGGCCGAGCCAGGCACGATGGCGATGTGCGCGTGTTCCAAAAGCATCTCGGCCAATTTATCCACGTTCTCCACACGAACCCCTTTGAAGGATTTGTTGAATAACGAACTGACATCGGGGAAAAGATAAAACGCACCTTCAGGAACAACGCACGGCAGGCCGGGAATTTTCCCAATCAATTCCAACGCGGTCGCGCGCTGGGCCGTCAGTTGTTTCAAATTCCCTGCGACAAACGAATCATTCTCCGGCGCGAACGCCTCCAGCGCGGCGTATTGCACGAGGTTGCAGGGATTCGACGCGATGTGGCTTTGCAGATTGGCGATGGCCTTCACGACAGCTTTCGGCGCGGCAAAAAATCCCGCGCGCCAGCCCGCCATGCAATACGATTTCGACAGCGAACCGATCAGCACCGTGCGCTCCTTCATTTCCGGCACGAGCTTCACGATGTTGTGATGCGCGGCGGGTGCATAGACCAGTTCGTCGTAACACTCGTCGAAGATGCAAACGAGATTGTGCTTCAGCGCGAGCGCGGCGATTTGCTTCAGCGTGTCGGCGGAATAAACCACGCCGGTTGGATTATGCGGCGTGTTGAGAATGAGGCCGCGAGTTTTCGGCGTGATGAGCCGCGCCAGTTCATCAATGTTGATTTGAAAATTGTTGTGAACGGTTGGCAACGCAACCGGTGTCGCGCCCGCGAGCCGGACTTGTTCAGGCAACGTCACCCAATACGGCGCGGGGATGATGACTTCATCGCCCGGTTGAAAGAGAACGAAGTTTGCATTGAACAACGCCTGCTTCGCGCCCGCGGTGAAACCCACTTCGTCCGCTGCGTAAGTTGCGCCGGTTTTTTGCGAAACTTTTTGTGCGACGCGCTCGCGCAATTCGCCGATGCCGAGCGTGTCGGTGTATTGCGTCTTGCTCGAATCAATCGCCTTGCGCGCGGCGGCTTTGATGCCCGCGCTCGTGTCTTGATCCAGTTCGCCCGCCGCGAAGTTCACGACGTGGACGCCCTCGGCACGCAGCTTGCGGGCGCGATTACGCATCCCCGAAGTCTGCGAGCCGGAAAAATTTTTCATCCGTTCAGCCAGCATTTTTTAATTTCCCTGAAGGCGTGTGGAAAATTCCTTTTCCACGCGCTGTGGTTTAAGCTTTAAGAAATCCATTCTTGCCGTTGCGGGACGATTTAACCAGCGTGCGCGTGGACTTTTTTGCTCGTGGAGATTTTGGCAGTTCGATTTTTTGGGCCAGCATCGTTTCGAGTTCCACCACTTTTTGCGCGCCGACCAGACTGGCGACGACGGCGACCTTGGAAACTTCACCTTCAATCGCCAGCGTTGAACCCGCTTCCGACATGAGGCGGAACGTGCGGTCAATCGCCGCGTGCGCGGCGCGCAAGCCTTGGTTCGCGAACATCGTGTGCGAAATTCCGGCGGCGTAAAAATCCTGCTTGGTCAACTGCGGCATCCGCGTCGGCGCGATGAAAATCGGCGTCCGGCGATTCCAGCCGCGACCGAAGGAGAGGACTTCATTGCCCGTCGCATCAACGGACTGGATGAACACCGCATCCGCCCCGGCGTCAACGTAAGCCGTCGCGCGACGCAACGCTTCTTTCACGCCCTGTCCCGCCACGAGCGCCTCGGTGCGCGCGATGATGTGCGTCTGCGTTCCGGCGGCTTGCACGCCTGCCTTCGCCGCCCGCACGCGCGCGATTTGTTCCTCGATGGTCACCAAAGTGCGATCGTAGCCATCGTAGAGGCTGCACCGTTTTGAAATCGGATTGTCCTCAATGCACAACGCTGCCGCGCCCGCCCGCGCCATCGCCTCGACGACATGATAAGCCTTCACCGCGTCGCCGTAGCCGGAGTCCAAATCAACCACGATGGGCAAATCCACCGAGCGGCGCACGCAGCGCACGACATTCAAAATATCTTCCGGCCCGATGATGCCCGCGTCCGGCAAGCCCACGGCGGCGGAGCAACAGAAGCTGCTGACCCAAGTGAAATCGTATTTCCATTTCTCCGCGAGCAACGCCGAGAGGCCGTCATAAACGCCGACGCCCAATTTGGGCTGGCCATTGAAGAGGCGCGCGACGTGGTCTTTTTCCGGCGCGGGGGTTGAGTGTCCGTTGGTTGCGGTGGAGTTCGATGGTTTCACAAGCGTGGTTATCCGGCGTTTCGATGGAATCATTTGATGAGTTCACCAGAACCGGGTGAACCGGCGATGAACCGCAGATGACAGTTATGTCATATTTGTTACGATTGGGTGACGAGGAGTGCCGCTTGAAACTGTCCCGGTAGTAGAAATTAGAGCGGTTCTTGAAAAAATGTAGCGCAGGCGTCCTCGCCTGCGAATGGGTGGGTGGATTTATGGCCAGGGTTGACAAGGCTGCTGGCAACGCCCTGA
>JAYVQV010000360.1:0-6047 GCA_043776855.1 Limisphaerales bacterium
CATCCTGCCTGCCGTAGAGCCGTGGCTTCCAGCCCGGCGGAAAAAACGTCGCTCATCGTCGGGCGCTCGAAAAAATCCCCAGCCCTTTTTCAAATCCACGCCCCATCCGGGCGGCTGGAAGCCGCCCTCTACGGCAGGCAGGATGCCCGCCGCTACCCAACTTCGGGGTTCGAGATTAAAATTCCCGAAAAGTGAGGCGTGAAATCGGGGCAGATCACGCATCACTCGTCACGCATCACCCAAGTCATGCCACCGAAAAATAGCGGGGGTTGGTATCACACATCGCCTTCACTTCGGTTAACTGAAACGATAAAATGATCTCACGGCACACCATGAAAAAATTATTTCTTTTCCTCGCCGCGTTCGGCAGCGCCACGGCGTGGGCCGGCGCCGGCGGTTTTTTGTTTGTGACCTTCAAGGGCGAACAGACGCCGATGACGGAGCAGATTTATTTTGCCACGAGTTCGGACGGCCGCCAATGGGAGGCGCTCAATCACTCGCAGCCCGTTCTCGTCAGCCCGCTCGGCGAGAAAGGCGTGCGCGATCCGTTCCTGCTCCGTGCGCCCGGCGGCAATAAGTTTTATCTCCTCGCCACTGATCTTTCCATCGCGCTCAACCCCGATTGGACCCGCGCCCAGACCGCCGCGAGCCAGTCCATTGTCATCTGGGAATCCACCAACCTCGTGAGCTGGTCGGAGCCGCGCCTCGTCAAAGTTGCGGCGGACGACGCTGGCTGCACCTGGGCACCCGAAGCGGTTTATGACGAAAGCCAGGCGGCGTATCTCGTCTGCTGGGCTTCCAAAACCAAGCGCGACAATTTTAGCAAGCAACGCATCTGGGCCGCGTGGACCAAGGATTTTATCACGTTTGGAAAACCCTTCATCTACATTGAAAAACCATTCCATGTGATTGACACCGACATCGTGCGCGAAGGTGAAAAGTATTTTCGCTTCTCCAAGGACGAACAGTTCAAGGCCATCACGATGGAAGTCAGCACGAATCTGATGGGGCCGTGGAATGACGTCACGAATTTTTCACTCGCGAAGCTGCAGGGCTACGAAGGCCCGGAGTGTTACCAGCTCAAACCCGCCGCCAACGGCCAGCCCGCGACGTGGTGCCTCATCCTCGATCATTACCGCCAAGGCAGCGGCTACGAACCGTTCGTGACGGAAGATTTGAACGGCGGGCAGTTCAAGCCCGGCGCCGGTTTTAATTTTCCATTTCGTTTCCGCCACGGCTCGCTGCTGCCGGTTTCGGCGGATGAACTCAAGGCGCTGAAAGCCGCTTACTGAAGACCCCGACCATGAACCGCCGCTCAATACAAATTTTGTTTTTCTCTGCGCTCCTTGCGTTCTTTGCGGTTAATTCCCGCGCTTCAGAATTTGCGTTCGGCGCGGACCTGTCTTTTCTAAAGCAGGCCGAGGAGCATGGGAAAATTTTTCACGATGGCACGAACGCCTTGCCCGGTTTGCAAATTTTCAAAAACCACGGCTACAACTGGATTCGCCTCCGCATCTTCGTCGAGCCGGTCAGCAACAATCTGCCGAACGATCTGGCTTACACGCTGGCCGAGGCGCAGGCCGCGAAGAAGCTCGGCTACAAATTTCTGCTCGATTTTCATTACGCCAACTCGTGGGCCGATCCGGGCAAACAGCCGACGCCGGAAGCATGGAAAAATCTTTCGCCCGCCGAGCGCGGGCAAAAAGTTTTTGAACACACCCGCGACACCATCGCGGCGTTCCGCGACGGCGGTGCGTTGCCGGACATGGTGCAGGTGGGAAATGAAATCACCGTCGGCATGATGTGGCCGGACGGCAAGCTGCCGGAGCATTGGGATAATTTTGCGGAATACATTCGCGCGGGAATCAAAGGCGTGGACGCCGGGCGCGGCACGAATCCGCCGCCGAAAATTTTGATCCACACGGACACCGGCGGCAGCCTCGCGAAAACGAAATGGTTCTTCGACAAGTTCAACGAATACAAAATCAGCTACGATGTCATCGGCCTCTCGTATTACCCGCGCTGGCACGGCTCGTTGATGGACTTGCGTGAAAATCTCGCGTTCGTGGCGAACGCGTATCACAAGGACAGCATCGTGGTGGAGACGGGTTACAACTGGCGTCCCACACGGCAGTCCGCTGACCGCGTCTGGCCGTTCCCCGAAACGCCGGACGGCCAGCGCGATTTTCTGGATGAACTCACGCGCATCGTGCTGCAAACACCGGAGCAGCGCTGCCAGGGAATTTTTTGGTGGGAACCCGCGACCAGCGGCGGCGATGCGCGCGGTTTTTTTGATGAGAACGGAAACTCATTGCCCGCGCTGAACGTCTTCGACAAATACACCCTGCCGCGCAAATCTAAATCGCCATGAGAACATTCTAGCCCGAACTCCGAAACCGAATCACAGGATGCCCGCCGCGACAACGTCACTCGCCGGCCACACCTTGGTTTCAACTTCGGAATTCGGCTTGAATCCGTCCTACACGTTTTCCGTTTTTCGCGCGGCCAGAAAATGCAGCGCCCGCCGCGTGACCGGGCGCGCAAAAATCTTTTCCAGCGCCGCCGCGTAAAGTTGCAACTGCGGTGCATAGCTTTTAATTTTTTCCGGCAATCCGCCTTCACCGACCGCGTCCGTCTTGAAATCCACCAGCCAGATTTCCGCCGGCAGCAGCACCACCAGGTCCGCGACGCCTTGCACGACGACGTATTCGTTTTCGAGTCCGCCCGCCGTTTCCCCGCCGATGATTTCCGCAATCTCCGCCGGGCTGAACCGCGCGGTGAATGGCAGCTCCCGCCGCACCGCCGCCGCGTGCGCCACAATTTTTTGGCCGAGCGGTGAATTCCAAAACGCCCCCAGCGCGTCCAAGTCCAGCGCCGCCCGTTCATCCGCCGACAAATACTTTTCTGCCACCAACCGTTCCGCCTCCGCCGCGAGGTCGCCGGCTTTTTCCAGCGCGATATGCTGGAGAAATTTGTGATGCGCCAGGCCGGTTTCAGCGGCGGACAGTTTTGTTTTTCCGCTTTCCGCTTTCCGCTTTCCGCTTTTGGGTGCGGCGGGGAAAAATTTCTCCGCCTCGTCATCGGCCGCCTCCGCCTCGCGCCGCAAGGCGGTGACGGAAGATTTGGCTTTGCGCCGCGTCGCGGCGGCGGATGGATAACTCCACTCCAATCGGGCGCGGAGTTTTTCGATGTCCGCGGTTGTCAATGGCGCGCCGAGCACCGGCTCGGCGTGTGGTTTGCCATCAGTGGAACTTGCCGGGCGGCTGCCCGGCGCTCCGCCCAACTCAGCATCGGCCACGACTTGCCAGCGCAGCAAACCGGAATCGCTGGCGGTCTGTGCCGTGGGGAACCACAGCGCCAGCCAGTCGGCGAAACTCCGTGCGCCCGCAATTTTCTGTGTCGTTACGCGCGCTGGCTCATTCCATTTCTTTTCCCAATCCGATTCGGAAATGCTCGCCGTCAAAATTAAATTGTCCCGCGCCCGCGTCAGCGCGACGTAGAGCAGCCGCAATTCCTCGCCGCGCAACTCGCGCTTTTGCCGCCGCTGCGCGAGCCAGTGTGGCAGGCTGGGGTAGCGCCGTCCGCTGGTGGGCGGCTTCACTTTCGGACACAGCCCCAGCGCCTCGTCGAAAATAATTTCGCTCCGCAAATCCTGTTCGTTGAAAGTTTTGGCGAGGTCGGCCAGCACGACGATGGGAAATTCCAGGCCCTTGCTCTGATGAATGCTCATCAGGCGAACCGCGTTTTCGGTCGCCGTGGCCGAAACTTCCGGCTCCGCTTCCGCCGCCTGCTGCGCCTCGATGAATTTCAGAAAGCGAAACAAACCCTGCCGCTGAAACTGGTCGAACGACGTTGCCAGATTCAGAAAACTGGCGACGTTTGCCGCCCGCTGCGCGCCGCGCGGCTGCGCCCGCAGCCAGTCCGCGTAAAGCGTCTCCGCCAGAATTTCCTCGAGGCATTGCGACAGCGAAATTTGTTTCGCCGTTTTTCGCCAACGCGAAAACTGTTCGAGAAATTTCGAGACTTTCCAAGTGAGGTTTTCCGCTTTCCGCTTTCCGCTTTCCACTTTTTCCCAGTGATTGAGTGCCGTCCAAAAATGTTTTTCCCGCGCCGCCAGCCGGATTTCCGCCAGCTCGTCCAGCGACAGCCCGACGAGCGGCGAGCGCAGCACCGCGATGCACGGCACGTCCTGCAACGGATTGTCCAGCAGTTGCAGCAGGCTCAAGAGGTCGAGAATTTCCGCGCTCGAATAAAATCCGCCGCGCGCCACGGCCAGCGGGATGCCCGCGCGCTCAAACTCCTTCGCAAAAATTTCCGACTTGCCGCGCGGCGAACGGAGCAGGATCGCCACGTCTCGCCATTCAGCGGGACGGAATTTTTTTGCGTGGTCGTCAAAAACCTCGCGCTGATCCGCGATGATTTGTTGCAGTCGCTGCGCCACGAGCCGCGCTTCCTTCTGCGCCTCGTCCAAGCCGGCGAGTTCGTCGTCCTCGTCGTCGCGCGCCTCGTTGCGGCCAGCCTTGAGGCGCAGCAGCAATTCCACGCGCGGTGCGGAATCTTTCGCCGCGCTCAACTCGCCGCGCGATTCGGGCGAGCCAAATTTTAATTTCGCATCGTCATCATAAGCCACGCCGCCAATTTCTGTGCGCATGACGAGGCCGCAGACGGAGTTGACGAAATTCAGCAGGCCTTCGCGGCTGCGGAAATTTTCGGCGAGCGGAATCATCTGGCCGTTGCCGCCGCACCAGTCGCGCGCGTAGTCGCGGAAAATTTTCGGGTCGGCCAGACGGAAGCGGTAGATGCTTTGCTTCACATCGCCGACGAGGAAGCGGTTGCCGATAGTGGCACAGGCCTCAGGCCTGTGTGTTGATGACTGCCCGGCTGAACTCACAGGCGAGACGCCTGTGCCACTACTTAACGCGGCGATGATTTTATCCTGCGCCGCGTTGATGTCCTGATACTCGTCCACGAAAACGAATTTCAATTTCGCGCGCCAGCCTTCGGCGACCGCCGTGGGCTGGCCGGTGGAAAAATCCCAGAGCAGTTTTAGCGCGAACTGTTCGAGGTCGTGAAAATCCACGACGCCATCGCTGCGCTTGCGGGTGGCGAACTGCACGGAAAATTCCTGCGCCAGCCGCAGCAGGGTTTCCATGTGGCCGCGCACCCACGACCAATCTTCCGTGAGCGGGTCGGTGCCATTTTTTACGGTCGCGAGCGAGCGGAGGAACTCGGCTTCATCGAATAATTTTTCCAGCGGTTTGCGGAGAATGGTTTTGCGTTTGGCCGGCCAGTTGCCGTCGGCGGCGATGACTTGTTCGAGAACTTCGGCCGCTTGTTCGCGTGAAAAGATTTTTGGCAATCGCTGTAAAACGCCCGCCAATTCAGCGGATTTTTCGTTTGCCGCCGGAGCGCTGGTCTCCGAACCGGCGGGTTCCAATGTTCGCGCCGAATCGGAGACCGGCGTTCCAAGAACGGCCAGCCATTCGTCACGCCAATCGGCGATGGCGGTGAGCAACCACGCTTGCCAGCCGGTGGGTTCAGCGGTGGAAAAGTTTTTGATCTGCGCGGTGAGCCAGCCGACGGCATCGGGGCGGGTTTGGGAGTAGTGGTGCAGCCGCTGGATGAGCTGGCGGATGTTTTCATCGCGTCCGCCGCCGTGGACTTGGATCAGATTTTGAACGGCGCGGGAAAACTCATCGTTGCCCGCGTAGTGCGCGGCGAATTGCTCATCCAGCGTTTCGCCGGCGCGCTGGCGGGTTTCGCCTTCGTCGAGGATGACGAGCTGCGGGTCGAGGCCGAGTTCGTAAAAATGTTCGCGGATAAGCTTAAGACAAAAGCTGTGCAACGTGCCGATGTGGGCGAGGTCGAAGAGCGCGAGCTGTTGCGGCCAGTGTTCGGCGCCGGGTTCGGCGGCAGATTTTTTTTCAAGTTCGCGGCGGAGACGCTGGCGCAGTTCGGCGGCGGCAGCCTCGGTGAAGGTGACGATGAGCAGTTCGTCAAGCGACGCGCGTTCGCTGGCGAGGCAGTCGAGGCAGCGGGCGATGAGG
>JAYVQV010000361.1:0-5951 GCA_043776855.1 Limisphaerales bacterium
GAGTTCGGCCAGAGCGCCTACATGGCCGAGGAACTTTATGTGAAGCACAACCTCACCGCGCCGAAGATGGCGGAGGCGGCGTTGGTGTTGTTGGGGAAATAAGATTGTAGCGGCAGGCATCCCTGCCTGCCGTAGAGGGCGGCTTCCAGCCGCCCGGAAAAGGGCTGGCGCGATTTGTGGGTTGCGAATTATTTTGCACGACGGATTGAAGTGGCGTCTTGCCGCCGGGCTGGAAGCCACGGCTCTACGTCAGCCAAGATGGCTGACGCTACATTTAGACCGGCGCTCCGAAAAATTCAAACGCGCGGCGGGTGAAAACCTTCTGCGCTTTTTTGTTTTACCCATTAATCACAAAACGCCCGATTAACTTTTTGGCGTGCTGCCGTAGCGGCGCTTAAAAAGCAAAAAACCTGCAAGCACCCCACCAAGTAACGCGCCTACAACTCCTCCCATGAAGGGAAAGAAAACCTTCACGCTCCGCAGCCTGTCTCTCGCGCCGTCATTGCTGTAATCCACCCCGAGCATCCGTGCCATGTTGAATGCACAGTAACAAATCTTTTTTGAAATCTCGGGCAGATTGATGCCCTGTTCCAGACGCGCCCCATACCAAACGGCATATAATAGACCTGCAACAATTCCCAAGAGTAGTCCTGTGACGATTGGAATCCAGTGGCGAGCCTGGGCTTGGCCAGCCATCAACCCTGTGCTGGAAAAAACCCACCGCTTCAATGCAACGAATAGCGCGATAAAGAAAACCACCATCAGTGGCTGTGATAAAAAGAAGAACGCCACACGCCATGTTGGTGTGGGATGCTTTGACGGCGATTCAGAAATCCAAAAAGCGAAAGAGCTAAGCGCGAGGAAAAACGCACTGATGACAAAACCAAGAACAGGCTGACTGATTTTCGGGGCTCTAAAAAAATTTCTCATAATTCAGCTATGAGGACATACGGGTTCGCGGTTGTTCGGATTGACTGAATCCTCGTCTCAATCCATGAAACGCTCAAGCCCAAAAGCGCCAGGGGGCTGGCGCACTCCGGGACGCTCCGCGTTTCCGGTTCGTTCATTCCGCGCGCCAGCGTCTTGGACTGCGGTTCCGATGCATCGGAACCGCTTTTCCAACACATTCAAGTGAATGCACAATTTCAAAGGCGGCAAAATTCACCAGCAACCTGACCAATCATCCATTGCGCGCGGCAACCATTCGCCTACAATTATTTTCATGAAAATTTTAATCCCTTGGCTGGTGGCCCTGCTCGCAATCGGCGGAGTTTTTTATTTTCACAACACGACCCAGCAGGTGACGCAAACCGTCGCCACCTTGCAGCAGCAGGTTCAGGAATTGCAAGTGGTGCGGGAGGAAAACGAGCGGTTGAAAACCAACCAGGTTCCCAAGGACGAACTGGAACGGTTGCAAAAAGACAGCCACGAAGTTTTGAAGCTGCGGAACCAGGTTCAGTTGCTGCGCGGCGAACAAGACAAGCTCAAGCAATCGGCGCAGGCCGCGCAAAACCAATCCCAGCAGGCGCAGGCGCGGATTGAAGCCGTGCAAGACCAACTCACGGCGGCAAAACAGGCGGCGGCGGTGAAAATTGCAGCGGCATCTCCGTCGGCGGAAGGAATGATGCATGCTTGCATCAATCAGTTGCGGCAGATGGACGCGGCCAAAAATCAGTGGGCTTTGGAAAACGGCAAGACGAGCACCGCCATGCCAAAGGAGAGCGACATCGCGCCGTATATCAAGCTGGATGCGGATGGAAACATTCCCAAATGCCCGGCGGGCGGCACTTACATTCTCAATGCGGTCAGCGTGACGCCGACCTGCACCATCGCCGGTCACGTCCTGCCGTGATGATTTTCTGGCGAATAAACTCCGGGAATTCCTCGCGCGCCAGCGGTAAATAATTCTCCGGCGCAATCGCCTCGCCGAAATGAAATTCCAGTTTCTTCAAGCCTCCCAGCGGATGCGCCTTGCCCGCCTTGGTTGAAAGCAGGTGCATATTCTCGATGAACACCGGCACGATGGGCGCGCGCGCTTCCTGCGCGACGTAGAAAATTCCCGGCTGACACTCCGCCACGTCCACGCCGTTGCCGCGCGTGCCTTCGGGAAAGACGATGAGTTGAAAATTGTCCGCCGCGCGACCAAAAGTTTGCAGTTCACGCAGGCGGCTCGAATTGAATTTCCCCCGCTCCAGCAGGTAGCCGAATGGCCCGCTCAAAAACCGCCGGAGCCACGAATCATTCCACGCGCCCTTGTCGCCGAGCACGAGCATGGGCAGACGACCCGCGCGCCAAAGCAGGCCGGAAAGAAAAAGCGTGTCGAGCAGGCTGACGTGGTTGCAAACGAACAGGCAGCGGCCCGGCGGAATGCGTTCCAGCCCGCGCACGCGGCGCGCATACGGCAGCACCAGCGTCAGCCAGAACAGCGCGCCGATGGCGTGCTGCAACCGCTTCACGCCGCGCGAAATTTTGACTGGCTCGGAGGCTTCCATCTTTAAGGGGCGCAATGCTAATTCGTCGCGCGTGCCTGACGCAACAATTCTTCCACAGTTTGCCGCTCGCTCAAAAACGCGGGCTGCGCGGCGAGCGCGGACTCGAATACCTTCGCGGCCTCGGATTTTTTTCCCAGCGACAGCAACGCGCGGCCTTCTAAAATAAAATTTTCGTAGAAGCCGGGGTTCAACGTCTCCGCCTTTTTTGCCAAATCCAGCGCGGCGTTTGCGTCATTGTTCTTCAGCGCGTGCAAGCCGTCGTCTAAAATTTTTCGCGACTGTTTCATGCGGTCAAATTCGCCAGACGCAAGAACTTCATCCGCCGGAATCGTCAGCTCCGGCAGCTCGCGGGAAAAATCATTTACGTCGAACGCCACGAATTTGCCCAGCCCGTGTGGCGGCGCGGCGGCCCAGAAAATTCCCGCCGTCAAATCCATCACCACGGCGTGCGTGGCGATAAAGGCGTTGAGTGAACTGCGATGACCGTCGCCTGCGAAAACACCGCCGGGCAAATCGCGGTCGCGGAGAAATTTTACGGAGTGCGCGGCGTCCACCGCGCCGTTGTTTTGCTTGAGCAATTCCATCAGCCGCTGCTCGCGCGCGAGCGATGTGGCCTCGGCCATGTAATTCGTGTTTTGCGTCATCGCTCTCAAGCTGTCCGTTTCAAAATGATTTGGGCAAACGATGGAATCGCCAGCCGCCTCGCGCACATTCGTCACGTCGGGCGTTTTTTCCACGACAATAAATTTTCCATCCGCGCGGCTGCCGACGAGCCAGATCGTCGAGACAAAAACTTTTGCGGCGCGCACAATTTTCAGCGCCTCCTCCAGATTGTGCGCGTGCTGCAAGACCTCGCGCGCCACCATCGCCACGGGTGTTGCCGTGGCGTCTGGCAGTTTTGACGGCGCGCCGTTGATGGTCACGGAGACACCTGCGCGATTCATCCCCGAAAGCACGCCCGCCATGCCTGCCCACGAGAGCGAGATGAACGGAATGCCGTTGTCCGGCTCGAACATTTCCACCACGCGGTCGCGGCTGAAAACTTCCGCCGCCTCCCAGTCAAAATTTCTGCCGGTGATGAGATGGCCGTTGCCCGTGGCATTGCCCCACGCGCCGAACGCCGTGCAACCCGCGCTGCGCGCGAGAAACGGATTATCAATCATCATGTAGGAAATGTCGTGCGCCGCGTGGTAGTTGAGCAGGCGATTGTAAAAATTTCCCTCCTCCGGATTGATGTCCTGGCAGCCAAGCGTCGTGCCATAAAGTTCCAGCCGATAATCCTCCGCCACAAAATCACTCAAGTGCCGGTTGCGCCAGAAGATGTAGGCCTTGACCGTTTCCTTGACCCACTGGCGCGGGACGTAGGTTTTGAGCATCGCCTGAAACTCGCGTTCCAGCGTCTGCATTTTGTCTTCCATCAACACGCCGTCCGCGTAGCCCATCGCCAGCGGCGAACCGCGCAAGCAGACGACCGGCAGACCTTCGCGCTCGTCGCGCCAGGATTTGCCGAGAAAAGTTTTTCCAGCACGCACCTCGGGTTTGAGTTGAAGAATGGAAACATCCTTGGGCAACATCGGCGGCGTGGCGATGCTGCTGCGCACCGCAAAATAAACCACCAGCGCGCCAATCACCGCCAGCACTGCGGCGACGGCGAAAATCCGCTTCAACCATTTTTTAATTCGATGCCACATCAAATCGTTCGTAAAAATAAATGCCGTCGTAATTCTGCCCGCGCAGCGGGCGTAGTGGCACAGGCATCTTGCCTGTGAGTTTCGGGTCGGCTGAAGTTTTGAGTTGTGCCTGCCTCACGCAAAGGTCGCGAAGTCCGCAAAGGCTGGCTCAAATAGAAAAGTGATTTCATTGGCAGGCATTAGTGTTGCAATCAGCTTTGTGGCTGCGGTTGTTTTGTTTTCTTTGCGGACTTCGCGACCTTTGCGTGAGGCATTTTATTCCGTCGCTCAATATCAGAAACTCACAGGCTGGAAGCCTGTGCCACTACGCGAGCAATAACAAAACTTCGCCTGCCGCCTGTCCGCCGCAGGTGAAGTTCGCCCGTGCGGAAATGACGCCATCGGCCTCGGACAGCTTCAGGTTCAGCTTCAGAATTTCGCCGGGAACGATGGGCCGCTGGAATTTCGCCTTGGCGATTTCGCGCACGGCAAATTTTTTATCCCGCGCCCATTCCGCCGCCAGCCGCACGATCTCCAGTTGGAACACGCCTGGCAAAATCGGGCGATGCGGAAAATGTCCGGCGAACACCGGGTCGTCCGCGTTGAAGTTGAATTCAAACGCGCTCGTGCCGTCCGGTTGCGCGGTCGGGCCGCTGATGCGCGCGGCGGCGATGGAATCTTGCATGGTCATATAAATTAGTGGCACAGGCAGCTTGCCTGTGAGTTTTTAATTGTCGCGCAATTTTCAGGAACACACAGGCAAGCTGCCTGTGCCACTAACGCCGGTGGATACAGTTCCGCTTTCATTTCAGCGCCTTGGTTTCATCAAACATTTCCGCCGCCTGCGCGCCGGGTTTAGTTTGCACGATCCGCAAATCGAGCGAATAAAAACTGCGCTTCAAAAAGAGATGGCCGGGGCCGATGCAATTCACCGGCGTAGATTTGCCGAGGCGCGGGTCGAACAACGCCGCCAAATCCGCCGCGATAAATTTCCGGATCCGGCGCGGCGTGAAAATTTTATTCGCCTGCATCACATAAATTTTTCCATCCGGCTTCACGAGGACATCGGCGAAGACCATCCCGAAATTTTCCGTGATGAGCAGCCGCTTGCCGCCCGTGCTGCTCGTCGCGAGATAACCGTTGAAGGTGTATTGCTTCCCCAACGCGGTGAACACGGCGCGATGCGTCTGAAAACCATCCGCTGGTGGAAGATTTTTTAGCCGCTCGGCGGTGTCCTGCTGCATCGTCGCGCAACCCGCGCCCAGCAGCAGGAGCAGCGCGGCAAAAAAAAATCTCGTAGCAGCCGACGTAAGGAGGCTCAAATTAAAACGCCCCAAGCTGAACATGGGCGGTCGGATTGACTGGCGGTCGCGACTGTCGCGCCAGCGTCTTGGACTGCGCCAGCCCTCTGGCGCTTTGGCATCATCAGCCGTGCGGATAAAAAGCGGCAGAGGGCTGCCGCAGTCCAAAACCTCGCGGACGCTCGTAGCCTGATTAAAGAGAGCATGAGCCTCCTCACGTCGGCTGCGACCGGCTTTGAAGTTAAGGCGCATGATTCACAGCCGCCTTCACATCGGCGATGGGCAGCGGCTTGTTCTGGTCAAACGTCCCGGCGGGAAACGTCACGTTGTATTTTTCCGCGCGGAAAGTGATGCGCGTGAAGTCGCCGTTCGGCTCGTTCATCAGCACCTCGCGCGTCGCGGAGAGGTCGGGCGCGAGATGGATTTCCATCGAGGCCATCACGCCGCGGATGGTTTCGTTCTTCGGCACAAACTTCAAAATGGTTTCC
>JAYVQV010000362.1:0-5944 GCA_043776855.1 Limisphaerales bacterium
ACGAAAAAGAAATGCGCGTTGTCCGCGTGCAGGCCGTAATAATTTTTGCCTTCGATGCCGTAGCCGTAAGGTGTGTTGGCGGCGGTGCGAAGTTTTTCCGGCGGCAACGCCGAGACGGGCAGGGGAACCGGCTCGGCGAACGGCAGGAATGCGATGGCGAGCGCGGGCGGATACTGATAGTGCCAGCCATGCCAGTCGGGAATGGAATAGGGATTCTGTCCGCTCCATACCGCGCCGGACGCGATGCAGAAGACGCTCAAGTCGGTCATCGGTTCGTGGCGCAACGCGGTGCGGCGTTCCATCAATCCGCCAAACGCCAGTAGCACGACGACGGCGATGGTGAGCCAGATTTTTTCTGTGCGCTGGAAATTCCAGCGGCTGGTTGCGGGCGGATTGCTCAAAATAATTTTACGCGTTGTAGTTCAGCCACGGCCCCAGCCAGCGTTCCATTTCGGAAGTTGATTTGGCTTTCCGTTTTGCCAAGTCTTCAACTTGATCTTTGCCAAGTTTGCCGACAGCAAAGTATTTAGATTCTGGATGAGCGAAATAAAGTCCGCTCACGCTGCTGCCCGGCCACATCGCAAAACTTTCGGTCAGCTTGATGCCGGTGTGCTGCTCGGCGTCGAGCAAGTCCCAGAGGATGGCTTTCTCGGTGTGGTCGGGACACGCGGGATAGCCCGGCGCCGGACGGATGCCGCGATATTTTTCTTCGATGAGATCGTTGGTTGTCAGCTTTTCCAATTTGCCAAAGCTCCATTCGTCACGCGCGCGTTTGTGCAGATACTCGGCGAACGCTTCGGCCAGCCGATCCGCAATCGCCTCGGCCATGATGGCGTTGTAGTCGTCGTGGTCGGCTTTGAACTTCTCGACAATTTCTTTCAGGCCATGACCGCTGGTCACGGCGAACGCGCCGAGGTGATCCGGTAGCGCAGCCGTCCCGGCTGCGTGTGCAGGCGAGACGCCTGCGCTACTTTTCGGTGCAATGAAATCGGCGAGGCAATAGTTCGGCGTGCCGTCGCCTTTCTCGATTTGCTGGCGGAGGAAATGAAATTTCGTCCGCAGATGTTGGCGCGAGCCGTTGGTGTAGACTTCCACGTCGTCACCGACGGCGTTCGCGGGGAACAAGCCGTAGACGGCGCGGAGTTCAAGCGATTTGTTGGCGACGAAATCGGTGAGCATTTTCTGCGCGTCGGCAAAAAGTTTAGTCGCTTCCTCGCCATGCTTTTCATGCGTAAGAATTTTCGGATACACGCCGCGCAATTCCCAAGTGTGGAAAAACGGCGTCCAGTCAATGAACGGAACGAGGTCACCAATCGAAACGGAAAACGCCCCGGCGTGACCATGCGCTGAACCGCAGTCGCAGCGGCCTGCATCAAATTTTCCGGACGAAAGCGTGCGGACGCCGGTGAATTCCGGTTTCGGCACGTCGTCATGCTTCAACTTCGGTGCATTGGCGCGGGCGGCTTCGAGTGAAAGCAATTTGATCTGCGAACCGGCGTGCTGCGTGCGGAGTTTTTCGTAATCGTCGCGCAAATTTTTCACGAACGGAACTTTGCCGTCCTTGCTCAACAGGCTGCTGACCACCGGCACGGCGCGCGAGGCGTCGAGGACGTGGACGACCGGCTCGGTGTAATGCTGGGCCACTTTCACGGCAGTGTGCGCGCGGCTGGTGGTCGCGCCGCCGATGAGCAGCGGCACTTTGAAACCGGTGCGCTCCATCTCGCGCGCGACGTGAACCATCTCGTCCAACGACGGGGTGATAAGCCCGCTCAGGCCGATGATGTCGGCTTTTTCCAGCTTGGCGCGTTCGAGAATTTTTTCGCACGGAACCATCACGCCCATGTCAATGACCTCGTAGTTGTTGCAGGCCAGCACGACGCCAACGATGTTCTTGCCGATGTCATGCACGTCGCCTTTGACGGTCGCGAGGACGATCTTGCCCTGCGCCTTCACGACTTCGCCGCGCGCCGCCATCGCGGCTTTCTCGGCTTCCATGAACGGCGTGAGATACGCGACGGATTTTTTCATCACGCGCGCCGACTTCACCACCTGCGGCAAAAACATTTTCCCCGCGCCAAACAAATCGCCGACCACGCTCATGCCCGCCATCAACGGCCCTTCGATGACCGTGAGCGGCTTGCCGTATTTGGTGAGAGCTTCGGCGGTGTCGGCCTCCACAAACATATCAATGCCCTTCACGAGCGAGTGCGACAAGCGTTCTTCGACCGTGCCTTTGCGCCATTCTTCTTCGACCTTTTTGTCGCTCGCGGTCGTGCCGGTGCTAGCGGCTTTCAATTTTTCACCGTGAGTGACGAGGCGTTCAGTAGCGTCGGGACGGCGATTCAGCAACACGTCTTCGACGAGTTCCTTCAGTTCCGGTTCGATCTCGTCATAAATTTCCAGCATCCCGGCGTTGACGATGCCCATGTCCATGCCGGCTTTTTGCGCGTGAAACAAAAACGCGCTGTGCATCGCCTCGCGCACGGGATTGTTGCCTCGAAAACCGAACGACACGTTCGACACGCCGCCGCTGACTTTTGCGTGCGGCAAATTATTTTTGATCCAGCGCGTGGCTTCGATGAAATCCACCGCGTAGTTGTTGTGCTCCTCAATACCCGTGCCGACGGTGAGAATGTTCGGATCGAAAATGATGTCTTCTGGCGGGAAGCCAACTTCGTTCACGAGAATTTTGTAGGCGCGTTCGCAGATGCGAATTTTGTCCGCGAGTGTCGCGGCCTGGCCTTGTTCGTCAAACGCCATCACGACGACCGCTGCGCCGTATTTCAAAACTTTGCCTGCGTGTTCGCGGAACTTCGCTTCGCCTTCTTTCATCGAAATGGAATTTACGATGCCTTTACCTTGAACACATTTCAGGCCGGCTTCGATGACTTCCCATTTCGACGAGTCCACCATGAACGGAACTTTCGCGACCTCCGGTTCGCTGCCGAGCAGCAGGAGAAAACGTGTCATCGCGGCGACGCCGTCAATCATCCCTTCGTCCATGCAGATGTCTATGATGTTCGCGCCGTTCTCGACTTGCTGCCGCGCGACGGCGACGGCTTCCTCGTATTTATTTTCCTTGATGAGCTTCGCGAACTTCGGCGAACCCGCGACATTCGTGCGCTCACCAATCATGATGAACTGCCCGATTTGCTGCGTGAACGGCTGCGAGCCGGACAGGCGGAGGGGGAGTGGAGCGCCGAGCACCTGCTCGGCACGTTGGGATGCCGGTTTGGAACGAGCCGAGCTGGTGCTCGGCGCTCCAAACTCACGCGGATGCCGTCCGGCCAGCGCCTTCGCAATCGCCGCGATGTGTTCCGGCGTGTTGCCGCAGCAACCGCCCGCGATGTTGATCAAATTGCTCTGCGCAAATTCGCCGAGATAATTCGCCATGTCTTCCGGCTTCAAATCGAAGCCGGTTGGCGACAGCGGATTTGGCAAACCGGCGTTGGGATAACAGGAAATCGCCGTGTTGGATTTCGTGGCGAGTTCTTCGAGGAACGGCCTCATCAAATCCGGGCCGAGCGAACAATTTAATCCAATGGCAATCGGATTGACGTGCTTCATCGCGTTCCAATACGCCTCGATGGTCTGCGCGGAAATCATCGTCTCGCCCCCGCGCCCGACGGCAGCGGAAATCATGATCGGCAAAATCTTGCCATCCTGCTCGAATACTTCTTGGATCGCCACCAACGCGGCTTTGGCGTTGAGCGAATCAAAAATCGTTTCGACGAGCAGGATGTCCGAGCCGCCCGCGATGAGTCCGCGAATCTGATGCGTGTAAGCGGTCTTGACTTGATCGAAAGTGCAGACGCGAAAGCCCGCATCATCCGCATCCGGCGAGTTGGAAAGCGAAACCGTCAACGGCCCGACTGCGCCCGCGACGAAACGCGGGCGGCCATCTTTGTTCGCGATGCGGTCGCACCATTCGCGGCATTGCTTGGCGGATTGCTCGTTGATCTCCCACGCGAGGTCGTTGAGAAATTTATTTTCGATGACGCCTTGATAAAACGCCGGGTCTTTGCGTCCGCCGTGTTCGCGCGGATCGTCCACAAAAAATTCGCTCTGCCCGATGCTCGTGGCGGAAAAAGTATTTGTCTCGATGATGTCCGCGCCCGCTTCGAGAAAACGCCGGTGAATGTCGCAGATCGTCGCCGCCTGGGTGAGCGAGTAGAGATCGCCGTTGTTCTTGATGTCCTTCTTGGAATCTTTGAACCGCTCGCCGCGAATCTCCGCCTCGCCCAGCCCGTAGGTGCGGATGGTCGTGCCCATCGCGCCGTCAATGATGACGATGCGTTCGCGGAGAGCTTTGACCAGCAGTTGCGCGTGGGGACTGAATGATTCCATCTTTGACATGGCGGCAAGATAATGGGCGGCGGCGAAAAATCAAAATCAAAAATCAACGCATCTTGATTTGATGATATGATTTTTGTGGCGTTGCATTGCGCTACCCGAAAGAGGGTGCAACTGACACTTGAGAAATCCGGGGCCGCGTGGAATACTGCGTCTGTGTTTCCCGTCTGTGGCTTGAACCGTTTGTTCGCCAGCGTCCGCAAGGCAATGTTGCTGCGGGCGTTTTTACTTTTTTTTCTGACGGCTGCGGTCCCGGCCTTCGGCGGCGTCCGCGACATCTGGCTGGGGTGGGATGAGCCGCCGGCGGAGGAAAACATTGTCGAGCATCGCGTTTTTTACGGAACCCACAGCGGCCAATATACCACGGAGGCCGTTTCATATTATTCCGATGGGGCTTTGATTTACGGTCTGGAGGCGGGGCAGAAATATTATTTTGTCGTGAAGTCGGTGGATGCGGATGGGACGAACAGCGCTTTTTCGGCGGAAATTTCCTACACGGTTCCCGTGCCGAAACCGGCGGTGCTCAAGACGGAAATTTACTATGACGGCGATGGGGTGGCGTATGGGATGGGCGTATCCAGCGAATGGCAATTGTCGTTCGACTGGGAACTGGATTATTCCACTGACCTCAAAAACTGGTATCCTTGGCAAACCGGCCACGGCGCTGACTTTTGGACGTATGTGGATTTCAGTTGGAGCGACCAGTTCTACTTCCGGCTCGCTTTGTATTAGTTTCCTGCCGCCGGCTGCGGGCAAGCCGTTTTTCAACGCATGATTCATTGACTCGCGTGGCTCGTCTGCTATTTTGCGCGCTCGTTTTTCACAAGAAAATTTTAACCGATATAATTCAATTTATGGCCAAATCCAAATCACTAAAATACGTCTATACCTGGGGCAACAAAAAAGCTGACGGCGACGGCAGCATGAAAGCCCTCCTCGGCGGCAAAGGCGCGAACCTCGCGGAAATGACCCGCATCGGTCTGCCCGTGCCGCCCGGTTTCACCATCACCACCGAGGTTTGCACTTATTTTTACGCGAACAAGCGCACCTATCCGTCGTCGCTGCAGGCGCAGATGGAAGCGGGCGTCGTTAACATGGAAAAGATCATGGGCACGAAGTTCGGTTCGACCACGGGAATGCCGCTGCTTGTCGCCGTGCGCTCCGGTGCGCGCGATTCCATGCCCGGCATGATGGACACGATTTTGAATCTCGGCTTGAACGATCAGGCGGTCATCGCGCTCGTCAAGGCCACCGGCAATGAGCGCTTCGCGTGGGATTGCTATCGCCGTTTTATCCAGATGTATGGCGACGTCGTCATGGGCGTGCAGAAGCGTGAAGGCGAGGATCACGATCCGTTCGAGCACGCCATCCACACGTTCAAGCACGAGACGTATCATCGCGACATCGTTGATTCCGACCTCACCGCTGCCGACCAACAGGAACTCGTCAAGCGATTCAAAGCGCTCGTCAAAGAACGCACCGGCAAAGCGTTTCCGAATGATCCGTGGGATCAGTTGCGCGGCGCAGCGGGCGCGGTGTTCAGTTCCTGGATGAATGATCGCGCGAGTGTTTATCGCCGCAAATACAACAT
>JAYVQV010000363.1:0-5905 GCA_043776855.1 Limisphaerales bacterium
GAAAGCGCCCGCCGTGCCGAGCAATGCTCGGCGCTCCGTTGCCAGCCTGCGGAAAAAAACAACCTGACTCTCATTGCGGCCTTAATTTATCACATCACCAGCCCGTGCGCTTCCGCCACGGCTTTGTAAGTCACCTTGCCATCGCGCACGTTGATGCCGCCGATGAGCGCGGGATTTTTGGCACACGCCTCGTCCACGCCGAGGTCGGCGAGCGTTTCGAGATAGCGATACGTCACATTCGTCAACGCCTGCGTGGCCGTGCGCGCATAGGCTCCCGGCATATTCGCCACGCAGTAGTGCGTGACGCCTTCCTCGACATACACCGGGTGGTCATGCGTCGTGGCGCGCGAAGTCTCCGCGCAGCCGCCCTGATCAATCGCGATGTCCACCAACACGCTGCCCGGACGCATCCGCCGCAGCATCTCACGCGAAATCAATTTTGGCGCCTTCGCTCCGGGAACCAGCACCGCGCCGATGAGCAGGTCAACGCTTGGCAAAATTTCCTGCAAGTGCGACTCGCTGGAAAACAACGTGTGCGCCGTGTGCAGCGTGATGTCGAGAAAACGCATCCGCTCCAAGTCCACTTCGAGAATCGTCACGTCCGCGCCGAGGCCTTGCGCCATGCGCGCCGCGTTCACGCCCGCTGCGCCGCCGCCAAGCACAACGACTTTTCCCGGCAAAACTCCCGGCACGCCGCCGAGCAACGTCCCGCTGCCGCCAAAATGTTTTGCCAGAAAATAGCCGCCGACCAACACGCTCATGCGCCCCGCGATTTCGCTCATCGGTTCGAGCAACGGCAGGCGGCGGTTCACCTCAATCGTTTCATACGCAATGCACGTCGCGCCGGATTTCATCAGCGCTTCGGTCAAAGTTTTATTCGCCGCGAGGTGCAGGTAGGTGAAAAGAATTTGTCCCTTGCGAAGCAACGGATACTCGGCGGGCAGCGGTTCCTTGACTTTGATGATGAGGTTGGCCTTCGCAAAAACTTCTTCGTGCGTGGCGACGAGTTTTGCGCCCGCCGTTTCGTATTCCGCATCAGGATAGCCCGCACCGACACCCGCGCCGCGCTCGACGATGACGGTGTGACCGCGCTTGATAAGTTGATACGCACCGCTGGGCAGCAGGGCCACGCGGTATTCCTGAATTTTAATTTCTTTTGGGACGCCAATGATCATAAAAATAAATCACGCCTTTCAGCGGTGATAACAATTTCTTCGCACGTTTCCTTTTTGCCGTGCCATTGTCGCCACGCTACCAGAGCCGCGCCGTGTGTCAACCGCTGGTAGTGGCACAGGCATCTTGCCTGTGAGTTGGCTGGCTGGACAAACGCCGAGGCGCGGAGAACGCGGAGAACCGCAGAGGTTGTTGCAATGAAAACCGGCCATCATTTTATCGAATCCATGCCGGACGGACGGAGCGCCGGTCTCCGACCCGGCGCGTTGGGAAGCACCTCATCCGCTGGAAACACCCCAAAAACTTTCCACTGTTTGGTAGGATGAAAGCGTTCTCCGCAGCCAGAACATTTTCCTGCTGGCCGCAGGAATGTCGAACGTGCCGGGTCGGAGACCGGCGCTCCGAGGGCGTGGCTTCGTTTTAGATTGATTGCTCAACCATCGGCAAGCTGATTTTCTCCATGAACCTTCGCGTTCCCTGCGCCTCTACGTTGCTTGATTGTTGGCAACTCACAGGCAAGATGCCAGTGCCACTACGGTTTCAAGATTGCATCCGCCGCCGGAACAAGTTTAGATTCGCCGCCAGCGAAACACATGAAGGAGACTCGCGTGAAAATTTATCTGACTGCCTTGGCGTTTGGTTGTGCCGTGATTTCATCACGCGCACAGGAAACGAACGCCGCCCGCACCGTCGCGGAACTGCGCGCGCAACTCACCGCGCACGTCGAGCAAGACCGTTTTAGCGGCGCGCTGTGGGGCGTGAAGGTTGTCTCGCTCGACTCTGGTAAAACAATTTTTGAACATCACGCCGACCGGCTGATGAGTCCCGCGTCCAACAGCAAACTGTATCCCGCCGCGCTCGCGCTCGACCGCCTCGGCGCGGACTACAAAATCATCACGCCCATTCTCGCCACGACGAAACCCGATGCTGATGGCGTGATTCACGGCAACCTCGTCATCAGCGGACGCGGCGACCCAAGCTGGAACGCGAAACATCACGGCACGAATTTCTGGAATCTGATTTCGCCGTTCGTCGCGGAAATAAAAAAGGCGGGCGTCCGCCGCGTCACCGGCGATCTGATTGGCGACACGACTTTTTTCCGCACGCCGCCGAGCGGCGGAAGCTGGACGGTGGAAGATTTATCCGACAGCGAAGGTGCGGAAATTTCCGCGCTCACGTTGAATGACAACCTCACGCAACTCCGCGTCACGCCCGCCAGGAAAATTGGCGAGCCGTGTGAAATAATTTTCCTCGACCCGTTCGTGGGCGAAATTGTTGCGGACGCCGCGAAGTCAGGCAACGCAACTGTCTCCTCCCTCTCCTCCCCCAAAGGAGGAGAGGGCCGGGGAGAGGAGGCCAAGGCTTCAAAAAATTTCAGCGCGCCCATTTCAGTCGCGGCCTCAAACCCCTCTCCCCTATCCATAGCCGCTGTCGCTGCTCCCCGCTTGGGCGGGGAGAGGGAGTCTGCGCCCGGCCGTTCGGGTGCGCTGCTCGTGATTCAAAACCACACGACCACCGGCAGCGGCACGAACCGGCGCGTTGAGATGCTGCGGATGCGCGGGGAAAATATGCTGCACGTTTTCGGCGCGCTGCCCGTCGGCGGCGAGCCGGAAATTTTGGACGTCCCCGTGCCGCGTCCGGCGGAGTGGTTTGTGGCGGCATTGAAAAGCGCGCTGATGGAAAATGGAATCGTCGTGGATGGCGTAGCGCGCGCCGTGTCATGGCCGGACGCGCCTGCGATTGGAGCGCCGAGCACCCGCTCGGCTCGTTTAGAAAATCCCCAGCAACGCGCCGAGCAGGTGCTCGGCGCTCCGGGCGTGTTGATCGCCCAAATTATTTCGCCGCCGTTGCGCGAACTCGTGAAAGATTTCATGAAGCCGTCGCAAAACTTGGAGACGGATTTAATCTTTGACCACACCGGAGAAATGTTGCGCGAAGAAAATTCTTCGCCGTGGGAAACATCCGAGCAATCCGCCGTGACCGCGTTGGGAAAATTTTTGCATACGAACGGCCTGCCCGCGAGCGACGTGCATTTCGATGAAGGCTCCGGCCTCTCGCGCAACAATCTCACCACCGCCAACGCAACCGTCGCGCTGCTGCGGTTCATGGCGAAGCGTCCGGCGGCGCAGACGTGGGAAGAGTCGCTGCCCATCGCGGGCGTGGATGGGACGATTCGGCGGCGGATGAAAAACACGGCGGCGGAAAAAAATGTCCACGCCAAGACCGGCACATTGCGCTGGGTCAACGCGCTCTCCGGCTACGTCACGAACGCGGCGGGCGAAAAGCTGGTCTTCAGTCTGATGCTGAACCGCTACGATTCGCCGCCCGGCCGCAAGCGCACGGATGAATTGGATGACATCGCGGTGATGCTCGCGCGTTCGGATTTTCGCACGGATGAAAGTTTGGAAAAAATTTACGCGCCATTTGGAACGATGATCGTGACGCAGTTTGTTTCCGCGCCGTTCCCGCATCCGGCGCGCGCGCAGGGCCGCACGCGCAACGGTGAGTTTTTTTCGGCGGCGGAACATTATTCCAATTCCGACGTGGCGCTGTTCGTCCCGAAAAATTTCCGCGTGACGGACAAGATTGATTTTGTCGTCCACTTCCACGGCTGGAACAACACGGTGGCGGGAACTTTGGAGCAATTTAATTTAGTGCAGCAATTCTGCGACAGCGGGAAGAACGCCATCCTCATCATCCCCGAAGGCCCGCACAACGCGCCGGATTCCTTCGGTGGAAAACTGGAGGACACGAACGGCTTCAAAATTTTCATGGCCGAGGCGATGGAGAAATTGCAGGCGAGCGGCGTGCTGGTGGAGAAGACGGATGGCGGAAGACTGAAGACGGAAAGCCGCGAAGTCCGTCCTCCGCCTTCAGTCTTCCGTCCTCTGAGCATCGGCAACATCATCCTGTCCGGCCACAGCGGCGGGTATCACGTCATGGCGGGCATCGTGGAGCGCGGCGGGCTGCCCATCGCGGAGGCGTGGCTGTTCGACGCGCTCTACGGCAACGTGGAAAATTTTGTGGCGTGGCAGAAAAAATCCGGCGGACGGCTGCTCGACATTTACACCGACCACGGCGGCACAAAGGACGAATCGGAAAAGTTGATGGCGAGTTACAAAACAAACGGCGTCAGTTTTTTGGCCGAGGAAGAGACAAACATACCTTCTTGGGAATTGATGCTTGGCAATAAAATCGTTTTCATCCACACCGACCTGACGCACAACGAGGTGATCTTCCGGCGCGGCGAGTTTGCACAATTTCTCAAGACCAGTTGCTTGAAGGACAAATGAAACGCGCCGTGAACCAATTCTTTGTAGCAGCCGACGTGAGGAGGCTCAAACTGATTCGGGGGCATGAAGTCAGAGCCTCCTTACGTCGGCTGCTACAAATTTTTTTCCTCGCGGCGTTGCTCGCGGGTTGCACCACCATGAACACAAAAAATATTTCGCATCGTCCGCCGGTGAAACTCGGCGTGGAAGTCCTGTTTGAAAAACGCCTGGACTTGATTCGCGGCAAACACGTCGGCCTCATCACGAATCCGACCGGACTCGACGGCAAGCTGGATTCGATCATCGAAAAATTCCGCGCGTGTCCCGATACGAAGCTGGTTGCGCTTTACGGACCGGAACACGGCGTGCGCGGCAACGCGCAGGCGGGCGAGTATGTGGCGTTTTATTTCGACGAACATTTCAAGCTGCCAGTGTTCAGCCTTTACGGACAGACGCACACGCCGCCGCCGGACATGATGACGAACATTGACGAATACATGAGGACGTTCGACACGAAGCACGAGGGCAAACAGGTCGAGGCGGGCATGATGCAGTCGGTGGATGTGATGGTGTTCGATCTGCAAGACGTCGGCACGCGCGTCTATACCTACATCGCGACGATGGCGAACGCGATGGAAGCAGCGTCAAAAGCGGGCCTGCCATTCATCGTGCTGGATCGCCCGAATCCGATCAACGGCCTCGCGATGGAAGGGCCGATTTTGGAATACCCGCAGTTCAGTTCGTTCATCGGGCATTATCCGATTCCGCTGCGGCACGGCATGACAACGGGCGAACTTGCAAAATATATCAACGCAAAATTTCTCGGCGGCAAAGCAAATCTCACCGTCGTGCCGATGGAAAATTGGACGCGTGACGAGTGGTTCGATGAAACGTCGCTGCCGTGGACGTTGCCGTCGCCGAATCTGCCGACGCTTGACAGCGCAACGGTTTATCCGGGGCAGGTGATTTTGGAAGGCAGCAATTTGTCCGAAGGTCGCGGCACGACGAAGCCGTTTGAATTTTTTGGTGCGCCGTGGATTGACGGGTTCGTGCTCGCGAAAAAGTTGAACGGCTTGAATCTGCCCGGCGCAAAATTCCGCGAAGTTTATTTCACGCCGACGTTCTCGAAATGGAAAGGCACGAACTGCGGCGGCTGCCAGCTTTACGTCACCGACCGCGAGCAATACAACTCGGTGGCGACGACGCTGCACATCTTGACCGAGATCAAAAAACTTTACGGCGACAAACTGGAACTGCACAAAAGCTACTTCGATCATGTCATGGGCACGGCGAGCGTGCGCGAGGCGTTGGAGCGCGGCGATCCGGTGGAAAAAATCGTGGCGGGTTTTGAGGCGGGCTTGCAGGAGTTCGCCAAGACGCGCACGCCGTTTTTGTTGTATCGGTGAATGTAGCGTCAGGCATCCGTGCCTGACGTAGAGCCGGGCTTCCAGCCCGGCGGA
>JAYVQV010000364.1:0-5826 GCA_043776855.1 Limisphaerales bacterium
CGGCATCGGCATCATGAACATCATGTTCGTGTCCGTCGCCGAACGGACGCGCGAAATCGGCGTGCGCAAAGCCATCGGCGCCAAGCGGCGCACCATCCTACTGCAATTCATCATCGAGGCCGCGTGCATCTGCCTCATCGGCGGCATCATCGCGTTGCTCATCGCGTGGCCCGCGACGTTGCTGCTGCAAAAGGTGATGCCCGCCGCGATGTCGCCGCTCGTGGTGCTCGTGGCACTCGGCGCATCGGCAGTGACGGGAATTCTCTCCGGCTTTTTTCCCGCGTGGCGCGCGGCGCGGATGAATCCAGTGGACGCGTTGCGAAATGAATAATCGCCTTAAATTTTTTACCGAGTTCCGCGAGAGCGTTTCCATGGCGCTCGGTGCGATTGCCGCGCACAAGCTGCGTTCTTCGCTCACGTTGCTCGGCGTGCTCGTCGGCGTTTTCTCCATCATCGTCGTGATGACGGCGATGCGCGTGATGCAGGCGAACATCGAGCGGCAGTTGAGTTCGCTCGGCAACACGACCTTTCTGGTGAAGAAGTGGCCGAACACCCAGTTCGGCGGCATCTCGGATAATGATTATCAGAAATACTGGCGGCGCAAAAACATCACGCTCCAGCAGGCGAAACGGCTGGAAGAAAAAATATCGTTACCCTGCGCCATCGGCGTAGAGACTTCGTTCTGGTCCGGTGAAGTTCGCACGCGTTACCGGACGAGCGCACCGACGGTGAAACTTTACGGCGAAACCCCCGGCAGTTTTCCCGCGCACAACTGGCTCGTCGCCGATGGCCGCGCGTTGCTCGACGCTGATGTGGATGGTTCGCGCAGCGTCTGCGTGCTGGGGAGCGGACTGGCGACAAATATTTTTCCGAACAGTTCACCCGTCGGCGAGGAATTAAAAATTGGCGGGGTGGATTACACCGTCATCGGCGTGCTGGAACCGCGCGGCGGCTCGATGGGCGGCGACCAGGATAACTTCATGGTGATTCCGCTCACCACCGGCATGAACCGCTACGGCGGCTGGAATTATCGCAGCTTGAACCTGCTCGTCGCCTCCCCTGACCGCGCCAGTTTTGACGCGGTGCAGGAAGAAGTCCGCGCCGGTTTGCGCGTCATCCGCAAAGTTCCGCCGGGCAAGCCGGATGATTTTGAAATTTCTTCCAACGACTCGCTCATCACGCAGTTCAAAAGTTTCACCAAGAACGTCCGCATCGGCGTCACCCTCGTCAGTGCCATCGCGCTGCTCGCGGCGGGCATCGGCATCATGAACATCATGCTCGTGAGCGTCACCGAACGGACGCGCGAAATCGGCATCCGCCGCGCCATCGGCGCAAAGAAGCGCAACATCATGGTGCAATTCATCCTCGAAGCGATTGTCCTCTGCGAGGTCGGCGGCGCGATTGGCGTGGTGCTGGGGATTATTGGAGGCAATCTCGTGGCGCTTTATTTCAAGATGCCGCCGGTGATTCCATTCGACTGGGTCGCCATCGGCCTCGCGATTTGCTCGCTGGTGGGAATTATTTTCGGCACCTACCCCGCGTGGAAAGCGGCGAACCTCGACCCAATTGAGTCGCTGCGTTACGAATAGAAATTTGATGCCCGCAACAATCTGCGGCTCCGCGCGTAAAATAAGATTTAGCCTGAAAACGGAATGAACCGCAAAGAACGCAGAGAACACAAAGACGGGGATGCGTTTGGGTAAAAAATTGCACGGACAATTTCTGGCACTGGCGTTTCCACCCCGAATGTCCGCCTTTTGCGTTCTTTGCGTTCTTTGCGGTTAGTCCATTTCGGAATCCGGTATTTTGTTCACTTGCCCGGCGCAACTTCGGCGGGCGGCGGCAGGATGGGCAGAGCTTCGGGCTTCGGACGTTTCGCACCGCCGACGATCACGACGTCACCGGTTTCATTCACCCGCAGGCGCGGGCGGCTGCTCTCGTCACCGTAGGTGTCGCGCGAAAGGATTGCACCATCCGGGCTGACGGTGCAGTAGCTGAAGGATTGGGCACCGCTCTGCCAAAGGACGTGCAGCACGCTGGTGCGATCCACCTGCGCCTCGGGACGGCTGAACGAAACGGTTGCACCGAGCGGCACGGTCGTGAAGATGCGCGACTCGGTGGCGTCGCTCACCTGCACATAGAGGCGCATCTGCGCGTGCAGATAGCTGGCCTGTTCGAGCGCGAACTTGCGCATCTCCGGCAGGCCGTTCGTCGCGGGCAGCCCGAATTCCTGATTCCATAATTTCGCGCCGGTGATGACATCGAACGTCTTCGCCGCGCTGACAATCGGCGCGGACAGTTCATAGTTGCGCAGCGTGGCGGTGACTTTATAGCGGCCCGGCTTGCTGATGATAAAGCCGGGCGCGATGTCCACGCGCTTCGTCCCCATCTGCGACGACTCCAATTCAAATTCCCCCTGCACGGCCACCTCGGATTTTCGATTGACGACAAATCCCTCCACCGATTCCACGCTGAAGGTGAGCCAGTCCGCCGCCGCGCCGAAATGCAATTGACGCCCGGACTGGTTGATGATTTTCACTGCGACCGGCAACGCTTCGCCGGGCAGGAACTGCTCCTGATTCATCGTGACCTCAACGGTGACTTGCGCCGAAGCGCGGGAAACAACCGCCAGCGCCAGCGCCAAGAAGATGGGAAATGTTTTCATTTGATGATGGACAAGTTAAACCGCCGCGCGTTCGAGGCAATCTAAAATAATGGCTGCATTGGCCGTATCATCGTGTGCTTTAATAAATAATTGTAGCCCGTGATTTGCCCCTTGAAATTTAGCTGATCGCTTTCCCCTCACCCCGGCTCTCTCCCTTGGGGAGAGGGAGAATTGTTTCCAGCCTCACTCGTGAACCTGCGGCTGGATGGGTGAAAAACGCTTCTGAAAAACAAAAGACAACCATCGCTGTCCCCTCTCCCCGAGGGAGAGGGTTAGGGTGAGGGGAAACGGGGCGCGAAAATGGAGTCGTCCGCAGTTACAATTAAACCGCTCTAACATTTTGAAATCAAAAATATATTGGACAGCCACTTACACCTGGAATAGAGTCGCGGCGTGAAACGAGATAGGCTGCACACAGCGCAGCACATTTACTGCTAGGCCACTCGACACACAATTATGAATGTTAGCCTGTCTGTTCCAACTAAAGCACAAGTTATCAGCGGCGGCTTTCTTGTCACGACCGCCGCGTTGAATGAATCGTGGTCAAAAGGCCAGCTTGGTCATTATGCCGATAAAAGCGGCGTTTATATTCTTCATTCCGCCGGAGAGATTGTTTATGTAGGCAAGACGACCATCGGAGATTTTGGAAATTTCGGAGAGCGGCTCAGGAGGCATTTTCAGCAATCATCGTCACAGAACAGTCAGGTTCACCAGCTTCTCGCATCGCTGCCGGGAGAGATTCGCGCCTATCTGCTCGACCTTGAGGATATTTCCATGATGATAGACGCGGCATCCACGAGTCTTTCACCGGAGCGCAAAGCACTCGTGATGGAGCAGGTTTTGATTGGCATTTACCAGCCACGCGGCAACATCAATTAGTAAAATGAGACCGCCGCCTAATACCAAGATAGGCTGAAACTCACCCGCCAGAAGTTAGCACCTTTTCTCCGGTGCATCATATCCACTCACTGCGCGGCGTAATGTGCATCCACCTTCGCGCCGACGTCACGGTAAGTCACATCGCTCTCGTAGATGATCAGGAACTGCTCGATGGCCTCGGCCTTCTTGCCCATCTTTTCAAACACGCAGCCGAGCTGGTAGATGAGGTCTTTCTTTTCCTCGTCGAAACCGGGTTTTTCCTTGATGGCGTTTTGCAACGTGCGCACGGCGGAATCATTCATGCCGCGCTTGGCGAAACATTGCGCCAGAAAACTCATCGCCGCGATGCGCTTGTGCGGGTTGCCCTGCGCTTTCTGAAATTCCGCAATCGCCTCGCCGATTTTTCCCGCCTCAAAATAAAGCTGCCCCATCTCAAAACGGATCGCCATATCCGTCGGGTATTTCTCCACGCGCTTCTGACACTCGGCCATCTGGAATTCCACCTTCGTCGCGCGCACCGACTCCACTTGTTCGGCGTGTTCCGGCGCGAACGGATTCAACTGCGTCACTTGATGATCCATCTGCCGCACCCGCGTCTCCATGATGGCGCGATCCAGCGACGCGTCGTTGCCATGCTCCGAAGCCTTGATGCGGCCATAAACTTCCAGCGCTTCATCGAAGCGATTTTTCTGCGTGTAAAGTTCCGCGAGCGAACGCAGCAACTTCATGTTGTCCGGCTCCGTCAGCAGGCGCGCGGAATACTCGCCAATCAGCCGCTCCGTCACATCTTCCGACTTCTGCACGCGCTGCTCCTGCTCCAGCGAAACCGCCTCCTCCTTGTTCTTCAAAATATCGCGATACGAACCCGTGCCGTCGGCCAGCGCGCCGTAACCGCCTTCGTCCATCGTCTTGTGCGCGGAAAGATTTTTCTGCAACTGCACCAAGTCGCTATCGTAAGGCAGGCTGCGGATAAGATCGTTCAAGGCTTTCTCCGCCGCGCGTGCGTTCGCCCCCGTGTCCGAAACCGTTTGGGCGAACTCCATCACGAGCGCCTTGTCCTTCGGCGAAATCTTCACCATCGTTTCCAACTCGAACACCTGCGTCTGCGGCATCTCCAGCGCCACCGCCGCATCCACGATGATGCGATGCGCCATCAGATTATTCGGGTCGCCGCCCAGCACCTGCTCCGCCACGGCCATCGCCTCCGCTGGATTTTTATTCAACGCCATCTTCGCCTTCGCGATCTGCGGAGAATATCCCGCGCCGCTCAACATCTTCTTAAAAAACCCCGTGCTAACCGCGCCCGCCTTGGCGAACTGCGCCGCGCGCAATTGTTTCCGCCCCTCAAAAAATCCCGGTGCCTTCTCCAGCACTTGCGAGAACAGAGCGATGGCGTAATCGGTATTCTCCCGCTGCGCCGCCTCGACGGCCTTGGTGTGCATCCGGCGCAGCTCCGCCGGCAATTCATTGATCGTGGTTTCAGCCATGCGGTGATGCTAGGCCGAGATTGTGAAATCGGCAAATGGGTTTTTACTGGGACCGCTGGCTTCTAGCCGGCGAGTTAAACCCGAAATCCGAAGTGGCACAGGCATCTTGCCTGTGAGTTCGTGGAAATGAACTCACAGGCTGTAAGCCTGTGCCACTTCCGGCGGGCGCAGCCCGCCGGAAAACTTCCCGCCCAAAGCAGGAGGCCAATCCCGTCGCCATGCGCGTGGATTCGCGCCCCTTCGCAATCCAACTTCGGCATTCGAGTTAAAAGATTTCTACGCCGGCTAGAAGCCAGCGCTCCCAGTGGTTCACACCGAACACGGCGCCAGCACCGCGTCCGCCATGCCGTGGACAATTTTTTTATCCGCCGGAACAATCGTCGCCAGCACACCGCCGAGCGTGGGTCGCGCTGAATCCCATTCTCCACTCACGAAATAATACGGACACAACCGCGCGCGGCCTTTCATCGGCACAACTTCGTTCTTCGCAAAATCAAACCAGCTTGTTTCTACCAGCGATGGCTTGTGGAAATGTTGCAGGACGCTGGGAGATTTTTCAAAGTCGCGCAACGCCGCGTCCACCGCCACGCTCCAGTCTGCCTGCGACAAATCGCTGCCGAGATAAACGCCGCGCGCGCCCCACGCATTTTCGGAAAAGCCGGACACCTTCAAAATCAAATCACGCTCCTTCTGCGACAGCGCCTTGAGCTGCGACCAGTCCGTGAGTTCCAAGCCGGGAATCGCCGCGTGCGGCGGCAACGGCGTCGGATCAATCAGCCAGGTGTAGGGAATCGC
>JAYVQV010000365.1:0-5821 GCA_043776855.1 Limisphaerales bacterium
GGACTAAAATTTGCCGCGCTGTAACCGCCTTCGCTCGCGGCGTTGAAGAGTCCTCTTCTGGTATCGCGCGTCAGGACGACGTTGGCGGTGAGCTGATCCTGGTTGGCGGCGAGAAACCAGAGCGAGCCGGGCGCGTTGTTGAAGGTGATCACCGGCCCGTTCCAAACCACCGCCCCTTGCGCGGCCAGCCGGGGCGCAGCCGGGAGCGCCAGTCCCAACACCAGCAGCCACGCGATTCGTTTCAACATGGGGTCAATCTAGCTTGGTGAATCGCGGATTGCAAAATTTCAGAAGCGGAAATCCAGCGCCACGCCAAGGCCGCCGTTGATTTCATCGTAGTGCGGAGTGAATTGGTCGTCGGAAGTTTTCGTATTGTAGCTGCAAAACGCGCGCAGGCTGGCGTGCGGATTGAAGGTGTAGAGCAGCGTGACGCCCACGGCGCTGAGAAAGTCATTACGCTGCGTGCTGGTGGGGAGCGAGCCGCTCAACGTGTCGTTTTTATAGAGCGAATACTGGAAGCGATAGAACGGCTGCACGGCGAAGCGCGGCGTGACCTGCCAGTTCAGCGAAAGAAAAATCATCTCGTCGAAGTGGTCATTGATGTCGTCGCGGCTGCCGAAGACCGAGGTGACGTGGCTGAAGTGGTAGTCCAGCACGTTGCCGGCGATGAGGGCGAAACGGTCGTTCAACGGAAACACGCGCTGCACGGTCAGGCTGGGCAGCCATTCGCGATAGGTTTCGTTGTAGCCGGACTGGCTCAAGAGGCGCGTGTAATTTCCGCCGAGGCTGGCCTGCCAGTTGCCGAAAAAATAACGGAGGTTCACAAACGCGGTCTGCGCGTCGAAGTCGAAGGCCGTCATCTGGCTGCTGGAATAATTATACCACTGGCTCGAAAAGCCGGCGACGGGCGCGAACTTGCCGGGGCCAAGATCGAACGGCGTGGGCGCAAGCGCGGCCTGGGCGGTGTTCACGAAGACGGCGCTGCTGATGCGGTTGCCAGCGCCGCCGAAATTGGCGTTGTCGGAATAAAACACCTGGCTGTCGAGCGTGACATCGAACCACTGGCGGCGCGGCGCGGCAACGGCAGAAGCCTGACCGTTCACGCGCAGGATGCGCTGCGGCCCGATGTCCTCGTTTTCGCCCGCATACAATTCCGGCGCGTTCGTCCCGATCCGCAATTCCGGCACGGGCAACTGCATCTGCGCCTGGGAATTTTGCAACTGCTGGATGGCAGCGGGCTGGGCGTGGACAGCCACGACGCCCATTGAGAAAAGTAAGCCCGCGATAAAAGCCCGGTTTGATTTCATGTGGAAGTTTTACAGGACGATAAAATTATCGGACGTAGGAGTGGATGCCCGCCGCCGTGCTCGCCCCGCCGGTCATATTGATCTGACTGGCGCTGGTGATGGCCACCGTGCCGAGCTTGTCATTGATCAAGTTGAATTGGCCGCTGTTGACGCCGTTGTTGACGTTCACCTGTCCCGTCCGCGTGCCGATGCTGTAGGAATTATTCGGGTTAAAAATGGAGTCCGCAATCGTCACCGTGTCCGCCGCCATGTTCAGGCTGGCAATGTTGCTCAAGTCCGCGTTCCGCACCGTCGCGAGGTTTTTGGCGAGCAACGTGGCCCCGGCAACATTGAACGTCTGCGAGCCGCCATCAATCAGAATGCCGTCGCCGGAATTCACTGAAAGGTATTGCGCGCGGATGGCAGTGCGCGTGAGGTTGACGGAACCGGACTTGGTGTTGAGGAACAGCGAACTGGCGCCGAGGTAGGAATTGTCCACCGTGATGGACTGGTCCGCCGTGAAGTTGCCGAAGGAAGCAATCGTCGTCCCGGCGGAAACAAAATTCAGCGAGCCGCCCAACGAGGTGAACAGCACGGTGTCGCCCTTGAGGGAGGAATTGTTCAGCGTGATGTCGCCCGCCACGCGCGCCGTCAGGCTCGCCGCCGTGTTGAACGTGGAGTTGTTCAGCGTGAGACTGGAACCGAGACGACCGAAGGTGGTGTTGCCGCCGTCGTTGTTCAGGGTGACGGAATTGAAGGTCAGGTCGCCGGGTGACTGCCAGATGAAGTTCGCCACGTCCGCGCGAATGTTGCTGCCCGCCGCCACGAGAATCTGTTCTCCGCCCACGAGCGAAAAGAAAATGCTGTTCAGCCCGCCGGACAGGCCGTCGAAAGTCACCGAGCCGAGAATGTTCAAAGTGTCAGCGGCGACGATATCAAACTTTGGTAACGCGGCATAAGGCGAGAGATCAACGTGAAGTGTTGGTGCTCTATACCCAGGAAAAGCACCAAGGTTGTTGTTAAAGAAAAAAACATTTTTCCCGATGAAGCCGGAGAACGACTGGCCGGTGAAATATAAATTGCCCGGCAGCAGGAACGGCGAATCCACAAAGACACGGTTCGGCGGCGTGGGAATCCCCAGGGCGAGGAGGGACGGCTGATTAATGTGCGCGTCGAGCGAGATGGCGGAGTCAAAACCTTCCGGGTATTTGAACGAGCCGTCGAGCGCCTGCTGGAGGGTGTTGTGGTCAATCACCTGCACGCCGCCGGCATCCGCCTCACCGCCGACATCCTTGTCGGTGTCACTCAACTGGCCGTGGCTGATTTTATTCAACTGGATGTCAATCTGCTTTTGGATGAGCGGCAGCGACGGCAGCGTCTGGCTAAAACCTTTGACGAGCTGGCTGTTTCCAATCAAGTCGTCGAGGCGAAAAATGATGATGGGCGAAATGGCATTGCCGCCGGGAAGCACGAACGTCATTTGACCCGGTTGAAGTTTTGTTTTGAGACCGTTGAGAAATTTAATTTCCGCCTCGTCCTCCAGCGCCAGCACTTTGAAGCCGCCGCTCGCCGTGGTCGTCACGATCAGCGTCGAGCCGAGCACCGACGCCGTGGCGGAACCGGTGTGGATGGTTCCCCCGCCCTTTCCGTGCGGCGAGTGAAACAGCAGGCTGCCCTGCTTCAAATCAATCGTGCGGCTCGCGGGGTCGAAGGAAAAAATCGTGTTCGCCCCGACGCGCGTCACGGTCGCGTCCTCCGCCACGAGTTCGGCGCGCGATGACGGGCCGGTGCGGAGGATGTCGGGCATAGTGAAAACGTCATTCACGGCGGCGGATTTTTGCGACTGGCTGGCGGCGGAGATGATCTGCACGTCGTTCACCACCTGCGTGACTTTGGACTGCTTGAAAGCGGCGGCGTGGCTGGTGAAAACTGCGAACGCGCAGCCGAGGCACAAGGAAAGGACGGCTGGTATTTTCATAACGGATTTGTGGTTAAAAGTTCACCTCACCAACAATGATTTTCTAAATTAACGGGGCGGGCGGGTCAAACTTAATCTCATTTTATCACGCCACCGCCCGCAGCAAATAACCGTTGTGCGTGTTCTCGCAATGCGTTTGTGGCGCACCCATTCCTGCCGACGCTACGCACTGCGCGCAACCCCTCACTTCTCCGAAAGCGTGAACGAGCCGTCCCAGTCGGTGGGCGGCGGACTCAACTCGTAGGCCGCGCAACGGGAGAGATACATCTCGCACAGGAAATCATCCCCGCCGATCTGCTGCTGCGTGAATTTGAAACGGTCGGCCGCCTCCTTGAATTCCCGGCGGCGATACAGTTTGACCGCGACGTGATACGTCTCCAGCCACGCGGGCGGCGGCACGGAGCGATCGCTCAAAAGCCCAAAGACCTCGACGGGTTTCGTTTTGCCTTTCACCGTCATCAAATCCACGGTGCGATAAACAAAATGTTCGCGCGTCAGTTTTTCCGCCGCCTCGCCGACGAGGATGTCCGTGTGAAATTGTTTCGTGGCGCTCTCCAACCGCGCCGCCAGATTCACGCCGTCGCCCAGCACGGTGAACTCCATGCGCTGCGGATGGCCGACGTTCCCGACGATGACTTCGCCGTGGTTCACGCCGACGCCGATGGAGAGATGGATGCGATCAGAATTTTCTTTCCAGCCGTGGTTGAGTTTAGCCAGTGCGCCGCGCATCTGGAGCGCCGTTGTCACCGCACCACGCGCGTCAGCCGCGTTACCATGGCTATGCGTATCGCCCCAGACAGCCATGATGGCGTCGCCGATGAATTTTTGCAGCGTGCCTTCGTTCTTCAAAACGCTACCGACCATGTCCGCGAAATATTCATTGAGCTGCGCGACGAGTTTGTCGGCATCGGCTTTTTCCGTCATCGTCGTGAAGCCGCGAATGTCAGAGAACAAAACCGTCACCGGCTGCTTGCGGCCTTTGAGCGCTTCCACGAACGAGCGGCGGTCATCGAGAATGGTCTTCGCAACATTTTTGGAAACGTAACGGTCCAGCACATTGCGATAACGTCGCTTGTCGAGCTGCTCCATCGTGTATTCAAAAATAATTCCGAACAGCCCGGTCGTGACGAGGCAGAACAACGGCGGCATCATGGAGACAACGATGTTGCCATTTGCGAACGCGAACTGGCACGCGACCAGAAACGCCACCGTAGAACCGACCAGCAACAAACCTTTCAGCAACGCTTGCGGAATTCCAAGACAGATAAGCAGCGCCAGCACTACCGCCCCCAGCGCGAGCCAGAAATTGGTGCGCCCGGAAGTTTCCGTGAGCCATTCGCCTTGCAAGAGTGCGGCGAGGATTTGCGCCTGAATTTCCGGCCCCGGCGTTTCGCCGAACGGCGTGGCATGGACATCGTGAAAGATTTCCGCCATCGGGCCGACGATGACAATTTTGTTTGAGACCGCCAGTCCGCCCTTGAACGGCGGCTGCTGCCAGAGGGCTTCCACGAAAATATTTTCCACCGGCCACGCGCGGTAAGTCGTGGCGGGGCCTTGGAAGTTGATGAAGGTCTTGTTGTCGGGCGATGGCGTGTTGATTTGTCCCCGGTATTTTTCCGCCACCCGCAGGGAAATGTGTTCGAGGTTGTCGGGAATTTTTCCAGTGCGGATTTGCTGTTTTAGCAGGGCAACAATCCGCGGGTCAATTCCCTGGGTCTCGATCGTCTCGCGCTCACCGGAGGTTTGGTAACGCGCCCGGCGAATGACATCGTCTTTATCCGGCCAGATGGTAACCAGACCGGCCACCGATTCTGTTCCCGGCAAAAGCAGGCGTTCGTTTGGCGTCGTCAGCTTTTTAGTTTTCCCGCTGACCCCTTCCTCGTCGGCAAACATTTCTCCGATGACCACGCGATCCTTGTATTTTTCCAGTGCTTTCGCAAACACGTCATCGCCCTCCGTTTCACTCGCGAATACGAAATCGAACATCACCACCTTCGCGCCCGCGTCCATGAGTTTTTCCAGAATCGCGGCATACACGCTGCGATCCCACGGCCACGGCTGCTTCATTTTTACGAGCGTGGGTGAGGCGGCAATTTCCTCGGGCGACAGTGAATCGAGCTGAAAAGAAGTGGTGCCGAGGCCGATGAGTTTGATGTTCGGGTCGGGCCGGATTTCTTTTCGCAAAAGATAACGCCGGTCAATCAGCGTGCCATCCGCCTTCTGCCAGAGGTGCGACTGGGTGAGCCAGTCATTTTGCGTCAGCCAGAAAACGAGGATGCCGACGATGACGACAATCCACTTGGGACGATGGATTAAAAATTTGACCATGCGATTCGGAAAAAGCGGACGCGGTTAATTCGCAGGCCGATGTGAACAGTTCAAGGAAATAAAAAAGGCGCCCCGAAAAATCGGGGCGCCCTTGGTGATTGAAAGAATTACTTGGTGCCGAGGATCGCGTCCTTCGCGGCTTTCGCCACGCGGAATTTCACGACGCGCTTGGCCTTGATCTGGATCGCTTCTCCGGTCTTCGGATTGCGGCCCATGCGCGCGGCGCGGT
>JAYVQV010000366.1:0-5813 GCA_043776855.1 Limisphaerales bacterium
ATTCTCACCGCGCCCACGGCCAAAGATTCTTTCGAGTCGTTCGGCGCGACGGCAAATTCACCGCGCAGCGACAGCGAGTTCGGGCGGTTCATGGACAACGCCCTGCCCGCAACGACCACCGGCGATGAGAACGCCACGCCCGCCAAAACAAAACCCACGGCCAAAACCAAGCCGCTGACAGCAAAACTTTTCACCAATGCCAAGCCGGTGAACGGCGCGGGTGAATTTTTTCCCGAAGAAAATCCCGGCGCGGAAATCATGCCGCCGCAAAAGCCGCCGGGAATTTCCGACGCGGTGAAGCCGCCGGTCAGCGTGGCCGGGCAAACTGATTCGGTAAATTTGATTGGCGCGCTGCCGCCGGAACTCGTGAGCAATTCGGCGCCGCCAATTTTTTTGACGCTGCCGCTGGCGGGACAGTTCCATGCCGGAGCGGTGAATGAGCCGGTGAAAACGGAAACGGAAAAATCCGGCGGGACGGAAGTTGAAAATATTTTGAGCGGGACAATTTCCGCGCCCACCGGAATACCGGCTGACCGGAGCGCGGGTCTCCGACCCGGCGGGTTCACCCCGCAACCACAACTTGCCGGGTCGGAGACCGGCGCTCCAGTGGCGACGGAGAATTCCCAGGCCAGCGTTGCTGGTTTGAAGCTGGCGGATTTGAGTCCGCTGGATTTGGCGGGGTTGAAAACGGACGCAGTGCCAGCCGGAACGCCGAGCACCCGCTCGGCAGGGACCGGTAAAACCGATGAACTTGCCGAGCGGGTGCTCGGCGCTCCGATCTTGCCAGCGACACCGGCGAATTTGAAAACCGTCGCCGCCGCGACCGTGGCAACGCCGCCAGCGACGACGCCGCAAATTTCCATTTCAGATTTGAATTTGGTTTTGCCGCCAGTCGCAACCACCGCCGTAACGACGACGCTGACGGCGACGGCGGACAATTCGGTTGAAGTTATTTCCTCATCCGCATCGCCGACTGCCGGGGCTTCCGCTGAAAAAGTTTCACCCGCTTCCTCCCCGTTCTACGCGGCGATGAGTGCGTCGGCGGCTTCGGAAAAATTCACGCGCGAAAATGCTGGCACGGGAGTTGCACCTGATGCTGGTGCGATGAAAAACGCGGAGAATGTGAACAAAGTTGCCGGTTTAGATGCGAAAGTTTTGCCGGGCGGCAAGGTTGGCCGGGCGGCGAACGATGTCGCGCCGCAACTGGCGACGGTGTCGGCGCGGACGCCGGAAAATTCCGGTTCTGATTTTAATTTGCCGCCGATGCTGGCGGGCGCGGCGAATCCTTCGCTGGCCGAAAACGCGGGCGTCATCGCCCTGCCCTCGCTCACGGACGCGCATCTCCGCACGGTGGAACGCACGCAGGAGATGGTGGTGATGCACGCACTGCGCCTCGCGAAGTCGGACGCGGAATCGCTCTCGGTGGTGATCCGGCCCGGCGGCGGCGCAGAACTTTCGCTGGAACTGCGGCAGCGCAACGGTGAAGTGGAGGCGCTGGCGGTGTTGCAGCGCGGCGATTTTCAGATGCTGAACCAGCACTGGCCGGAGTTGCAGGCGAAGCTGGAGTTGCGCGGCATCAAGCTCGCGGCGCTCGGCGGCGAGGCGAACGGATTTTCTTTCGCGGGCGGCGGAAATTTTTCCGGGCAAAATTTTACCCGCGAAGAACAGACGCAGCGCGCGGCGGCGTTCGCGGAATTCACGATGGCGATGAACCGGGGCGGCGCGACGGCGCGACATTCTCCGGCGGTCACCGGCAACGAGTGGTGGGCTTGATTTTCAAAAAATAAATTTATGAGCAGCACAATTTCAGCGATGACTTCCAACGCGGGGACGCTTAACGCGATGTCAACCTTGCCAGGGGCATCGAAGGCGCTCGATCAAAATGATTTTCTCAAGCTGCTCGTCACGCAGATTCAATTTCAGAACCCGATGAATCCGAAGTCGGACACGGACATGGCGGCGCAGATGGCGCAGTTCACGTCGTTGCAGCAGGCCACGCAGATGTCGTCGTCGCTCACGATGCTGCAGGCGAACAGCCTGGTCGGCAGCACGGTGCAGGTGCAGGCGGGCGGGAAAAATGCGGAGAGCGGAACCGTCAGCGGCATCCTGCTGGACGGCGGCACGCCGAAAATTTTGGTGAACGGAAAAGTATTCAACTTGAGCCAGATCACTTCCGTCATGCCCACGCTGGCGAACCCGACCGGCGCCGACGCGGCGACCGGCGACCAGACGCGCGAAATCGTCCACGGAAATTAACCATCAACCCAAAGAAATAAATTATGTTGCTCTCACTTGATTCCGGCATCAGCGCCCTCCAGCAATTTCAACAAAGCCTCAACGTCGTTGCCAACAACATCGCGAACGTCGAGACGGTCGGCTTCAAAAGCGCGAGCGTCAGTTTCGCGGATACGTTGAGCCAGACGTTGAGCGGCCCCGGTTCCGGCGGCACGATGCAGATCGGCACGGGCATCCACACCTCGTCCATCCAAAATCATTTTACGCCCGGCTCGGTGACGAGCACCGGGGTGCCGAACGATCTCGCGATCAGCGGCAACGGATTTTTCCTCGTCAACGACGCCGTCACGGGCAGCGCGTATGTGACGCGCGACGGCCAGTTCAATGTGGATGCGAACGGCTACCTGATGAGCAATTCCGGGATGCGCGTGCAGGGTTACAGCGATGCCGCCCTGACGACGGTGGGCGACATCAAGATTGACAACGCCGGCAATCCTACCAGCAGCACCGCCGGGGTGAAAAGTTACAGCTTCAGCGACACCGGCAAGCTGACGGTGACGTTGGCCGATGGCACGACGTTCACGCGCGGCCAGGTGCTGCTGCAAAATTGTTCCAGCCCGCAGCAGTTGATCAAGGTGGGCAACAATCTGTATTCCGGTTTGAGTTTCGCCGGAGCGCTGGCCGCCCCGGCGGTTCCCGGACAGGGCGGCACCGGCTCGCTCACCGCCGGGGCGTTGGAAATGTCCAACGTGGACCTTGCCGCACAGCTCGCCTCGCTCATCGTCACGCAGCGCGCCTACGAGGCGAACACCAAAGTCATCACCACCAGCGATGAAATCCTCCAGTCGCTCGTGAACCTGAAACGCTAAAATTTTATGGCCGAAGAAAAAACAAATCACGAAGGCGAGAAAGCCGCCGAGGCCGCCGCGCCCGCTGGCGGCGGCGCGAAGGCGTGGCTGCCGCTCATCGCGAGCATCGTGCTGATGCCCGCGCTGGCGTTTGGCATGACGAAATTTGTCATCGTGCCGCAACTGCAAAAAAGTCTCGGCATCAAGGAACCCGCCGCCGGCCACGCCGAGAAGGGCAAGAAAGGCGAAGGCAAAAAAATCAGCGTGCCGTTCCAAAAATTGCTCGTGAACATCGCGGGCACGATGGGCCAGAAATTTCTGCTCGTCAGCCTGGCGCTCAACAGCTCCGGCGGCGAGGAGTTCAAGACGAAGGTGACGGAGACGGATGCGGCGCTGCGCGATATGTGCCTCGGCATCCTCTCCACCAAAACTTTGGCCGACCTGGAAAAACCCGGCGCGCGCAATCTCATCCGCACCGAGTTGCTGAACGGTTTCAACAATGTGCTCGGCGATAATTCTGTTTCCGAAATCTACATCACCGAGTTCGGCATCCAATAAAACCTCATGGACCCAGCCACGACAGCCGGAGCGCCCGTGGAAGTGCTGACGCTGAAAGGTGTGCGGGAATCACGCCCGGCGGATTCCATTCGCGCGCATGATTTTCGCCAGTCTGGTTTTCTCGCCGCGAGCGAACTGCGCCGCATCCGCCAGCGGCACGAGCAGATCATCCGTTCGCTCGCCGCGCGCCTCGCCATTTATCTGCGGCTCGAATGTAGCCTCGCGCTCGCGAAAGTTCAGATCGTCGCTTATCAGCCGTTCACCGAGTCGCTGGCGAATCCCGCGCACATCACGTTGTTCAAAACCGAGCCGCTCAAGGGCGTGGGCCTGCTCGTGATTCCGCCGAAGCTCGCGCTGCAATTCGCCGACCGGCTGCTCGGCGGCCCCGCCGTGATGCCCGAGGAGAGCCGCGATTTGACGGACATTGAAATCGCCATTTCGGACCAGGTCGCCATGCTCGTCTTGAGCGAATGGTGCAGCCATTGGCCGGAGATGCGCGACCTCCACGCGCAACTGCTCGGCCACGAGAACAACAGCAAATTTCTCCAGACCGCCACGCCGGATGCGTCCATGCTCATCATCTCCGTCGAGAGCAACATCGCGGAAAAGAAAGAAACTTTTCACCTCGTTTTTCCCTACGCCACCGTCGAGCCGCTCATGCGCCGCCTCACGCCCGCGCTGCCGGAAAACGAAGTCACCCCACCGCCCGCCGCCAAGCCGCAATGGAATCACGAGCTGAACACCGTGCAAGTTCCGCTCACGGTTGAATGGCAGGGGCTGAAACTTTCCGCCGGCGACATCACGCGGCTGAAACCCGGCGACACGCTGACGCTCGATCCCGCGTGCGCCGCCCAAGTCATCGTCCGCCTCGGCAACGTGCCGAAATTTTTCGGACGCCCCGGAACCAGTGACGCCCACTGGGCCGTGCAACTCACCAGCATCATCACCGAAAAAATTCTCCCATGAACGCGACCCGCCATAGTGGCACAGGCCTCTGGCCTGTGTGTTTCAACGCCGGAAATTTTTCAAACCGCATGAAAGAAATTATTTTAACGAACTCGCAGGCCAGAGGCCTGTGCCACTAATTCACCATGAACGCCACCCTTGAATCACCCTCCAACCTGAACCTCGTCCTCGATGTTCCCGTCAGCCTCACCATCGAACTTGGCGGCTGCCGCCTGCCGATGCGCGAAGTTCTCGCGCTCAACATCGGCTCCGTCGTGCAACTCGACAAGGCCGCCGACGCGCCCGTGGAACTCAACATCAACGGCAAGCTCGTCGCGCGCGGCGAAGTCGTGGTCATCGAAGACCGCTACGGCGTGAAGATCACCGAAGTCGTGGGCGCACTCTGAAATGAAAACTGGGACGTCTTTTTGCCCGCCTGCCGCCCGGAGCGCCGAGCACCAGCTCGGCGCGAAAATATTTTCCCTGCCAACGCGCCGAGCGGGTGCTCGGCGCTCCGTTCTGGCCGTCTTCGTTTCTTCATTCTTCATTCTTCATTCCGCCTTCGCCCAAGCGACAAATTCATTGCCCGCATCGCTTGCCCTTCCCAACGCCGGTGTGTCGCTGCTGCGCGTGATGAGTTCGCTCGCCATCGTCATCGGCCTTTTTCTCGGCGGCGCGTGGCTGTTCAAAAACTGGCGGCGCATTTCCATGCCCGGTGCGCGGCAGCCGAAGTTAAACATTTTGGAATCACGTTCACTCGGTGCGCGGCAAGCCATCGTCGTCATCGGTTATGAGAAACAACGCTTCCTCGTCACGACCGCGCCCACCGGCGTGAACCTGCTCACGCATCTGCCCGATGCTTCCGAGGACGAGACTGCCAGTTCTGAAAAAGCCGCCGCCCCCCTGCCCTTCGCGCAGGCGCTGGCGGAAGTGTTGAAGAAGAAATGAATTTCAATTTACATGACGCGCCCGGCAAGAGCGGCAGAGGACTGCCGCAGTCCAAGACGCTACCGCGCATTGCGACAGCATCCGTGAACGCGAAGCGTCTTGGACTGCGGCAGCCCTCTGCCGCTTTTCGTTTGAGTCTGCTGGCGATGATGATTTTCTTCGGGCTTGGTGTTTTATCTGTCTCCGCCCAGACCAACACCGCCACCAGCCTCGGCCCCATTTCCATTTCGCTGACGCCCAACAACGGCGCACCAGACGTTGACTCCAGCATCAAGCTGC